>CAZQXZ010000097.1:0-7959 GCA_964597515.1 uncultured Eubacteriales bacterium
TAGCTTCATTTCTATTAATTAAATTATTATTGTTATCATTTATAAATTCCTTTTCATTATATCCTTTAAGCTGATTTTGACTATAGAGTATTCCTTCTTTATATGGATATTCTACCTGAAATCCAAAAAATAAAATAACTCCTATAGAAAATAATAACAATATTATTATTAGCAATAAAGTTGTTGCCGTTTTCATCATAATCATATTGAACTTCTTCTGTTGTTACAGTAATATTCCCATTATTGTTAATGGTATATATTTTTTTGTATGCGAATATACATCCAGAGGATCCACTTACAAACGCCCCCGAACTCGCGGATAATACAACGACGTCTGTCCCTCGGTTAATCGGCGGGCTTAACCAAGAATATATTACAAATACGGCATAATATCCGGGAATATCTTTACTGCTAATCCATAGTATGGTTTTTTCAAAGTATGAATCTGTTACCGTGTTAGACCCTGTATCTATTCCCGTAATAGACAGGATATTCTCATCCTCTTTAGCTTGTCTTCTCGCTTCTTGTTGATACTCTGACTTAGAAATCACTATTATTTCGCCATCAGGTTTTTCTATACAATATTCGGTTTTCTTGCCAACGGTTTCTGCGCTATCGTATAAATTCGCTTTCATTTCTAATGATAAACTTCTAATCCACTTTTCTTCCATTCCAATTGACGCAAAGAATGCATCTGCCTTTTCTTCTTTTGACATACTCGTTTTTTCAAGGTTGTTTTTTAAGCGTATAACCTCTGAACGTGCAAGCAATGTATAGTCGTCAATATCACAATTATTCCCTGCAAAAGCCACTGTCGCCATATTGAACAATAAAAAAACCGATATGATTATTGATACAACCTTTTTCATTGGAAGTCCTCCTTAATTTTGGCATATTTCTTGAATTCGTGTGAAGGCTAAGGCGACGGGAGCCGCCTTATGCAATTACCATTGGTATCACCGGCTTTCTTTTTTCAATCCAAAACAAATATCCTTATTAACCTGTTTTATCGTATCCCTCGATATCCCAACACAACATAAGTACGGATAAATCTCAACGACAAAGCTAAATAACTAAAATAATGAGTTATAACAAATATTTTCTGTTGTTATTATACAACAACAAATCTTAAATGTCAAGCAATTGTTGGTAATATTTGCATCATTGTCAGCAATTGCTGTATACGCCGCATAATAATAAGGACGGCGGCAAATTTCGTTTTGCCGCCGCCCGTCGTTTTGTTTTGAGGTTAATACGCTTTTCCCCAATATATCATAGTATTCGCGGGCTTGCCGCAGCAAACGCACTTATCGCTTAAAATTTCTTGCTCAAACGGTATGCAGCGCGAGCCGGCGCCCGTCAGCTCCTTTACTTTGTCCTCGCACTCCTCGCCGCCACACCACATCGCCTTGATAAAGCCGTCGCCCTTTTCGGCAAGCACACTCTTTATCTCATCCGCCGTCCGGCAGGAATAAGTGCGGTCATTTAGATTTTTAAGCGCCTTTTCGTAGAGGGATGCTGAAATTTCCGCAAGCAATGAACGAACAGCCGCCTCCAAACCGTCAAGCTCAACAAAGCTCTTGTCGCGGTTGTCACGGCGCACGAGTACGCACTGGCCCTTCTCAATGTCCTTAGGACCTATTTCAAGGCGTAAAGGGACGCCCTTCATCTCGTATTCCGAGAATTTCCAGCCCGCCGAATTGTCAGAGTCGTCAAGCTTCACCCTGAAGCTCCCGGAAAGGCGCTCTTTCAGTTCACGCGCCTTTTCAAGAACGCCCTCCTTATGCTGGGCGACGGGCAGGATTACCACCTGAACGGGCGCCACCGCGGGAGGCAGGACAAGACCGTTATTGTCGCCGTGCGACATAATCACGCCGCCTATAAGGCGTGTAGTGACGCCCCATGAGGTTTGATGAACATATTTAAGGGTGTTATCCTTGTCGGTATACGTTATGTCAAACGCCTTGGCGAAGCCGTCGCCGAAATAATGGGAGGTACCCGCCTGGAGCGCCTTGCCGTCGTGCATGAGCGCCTCTATGGCGTATGTCGCCTCGGCGCCGGCAAACTTGTCGCTGTCCGTCTTTTTGCCCTTTATCGTGGGCATACAGAGCGACTCGCGGCAGAAATCCGCGTATACGTTGAGCATACGCACCGTTTCCTCTTTCGCTTCCTCGGCTGTCGCGTGAGCGGTATGCCCCTCCTGCCAGAGAAATTCGCGGGAACGCAAAAACGGGCGCGTCGTCTTTTCCCAGCGCACGACATTGCACCATTGGTTGTAAAGCTTAGGCAAATCCCTGTGCGATTGAATTAAATTCGAGTAATGCTCGCAAAACAGCGTTTCGGAGGTCGGGCGCACACAGAGCCGCTCGGAAAGCTTTTCATCGCCGCCGTGCGTTACCCACGCAACCTCGGGCGCGAAGCCCTTTACATGGTCCTTCTCCTTTTGAAGGAGAGACTCCGGAATAAACAGCGGCATATAAACGTTCTCGTGACCTGTTTCCCTAAATCTCCTGTCAAGGTCCTTTTGAATATTTTCCCATATGGCATAACCATAAGGGCGCAGCACCGTACACCCCTTAACGCTTGAATAATCAATCAAATCGGCTTTTTTGACGATATCGGTATACCATTTGGCAAAATCCTCCTCCATAGAGGTTATCGCCTCGACAAGCTTTTTTTGCTCCTGCGCCATGATACGTTTAATGCTCCTCTATAAATTTAACTACATCCCCAACCGTTTTGATACCCTCGATTTCCTCATCGGGAACCTCGATATCAAACTCATCCTCAAACGACATAATAAGGTCAACAACGTCAAGACTGTCAGCCCCGAGTTCTTCAAGAATATTGGACTCCATTGTCACCTTATCCTCTTCTAAATCGAGCTGATCGCATATAATCGCTCTGACTTTGTCAAAAATCATAAAAACACTCCTAAGATTTTTTGCTTATTGATACGACATATAAAGAAATTCTATATACTTTGAAATCCTTTGTCAAGAGTTTTTCAAAAATTAAGAAACCGTCGCGCCGCGCCTTTGCGGATTAAAACGCTCGACACGTTCTAATTATATTACCGACGTATTAAATTATTCCTTTTTTAACAAGAACAAGTATAACGCATGTTATAAGGACGGCGAGAGAGACGAGCGCGATGCCTAAGGTTTGCTTTTTATTAGCGGCAGACTCCTGTTCGGGCAAAAGGCGAGACTTTCTCAAAGCCGCGCCGACGGGCTTATAAAGCAGCATAGTCAAAGCGGCGTTGATACCCGCCTTGAGCAGATTAAAGGGTAAAATCGCGGGGATAAGCAGTTCCTTAACGGCTTCGCGCGTTACCCCCATATAGAGCGGCGTAATGATATAATTCCAAAGCAGCATAACGGCAACCATAACCGCTATGCCCGACAGAAGTCCCGTAACAGCGCCATAAAGCGTACGCTTTTTCTTATATACATAAGCCGCGGTACACGAAAACGAGCAGGTTGAAAGAAAGTTCATCAGCAGACCGATAGGTCCGGTTGTGCTTATAAATACCATTTCCACAAAGGATACCACGAGGGATATGGCGGCGCCCGCAAGAGGTCCGAATAAAAACGCGCCTATCGTGATTATGACATCCTTAGGCTCATAGGATAAAAAAAGAATGACCGGTATTCTGATAAGCGCGACCGCTAAGAACGAAAGCGCCGCGAGCATGGCTAAAATAATGTATTTTTTAAGTTTTTCCCTATTCAAGATACTGCCCCCTTTTAAAAATAAAAAGCCCGCGTATTCGGGGCACAGCATAAAAAAGCCACTTCTCCCATCCGGACTTTACCGTCGGTTTGAGAATTTCACTCAATCAGCCGCGTTCGCGGCTCGCAGACTTTCAAGCGCATTCGCGCTTTTACTGCCGGTGGGGAATTTCACCCGCCCCTGAAGTACGAAAACATTATATTACCCGCTTTGCGGTTTGTCAACCGCCGGGCAAAATTCTTTGCGATAATATATTTTATTTTGCGTCATAAGGAGAACAAATACAACTCAATAAAGCGTCAAATTATAAATATTCTTGTTCCAAGCCGGAAAATGTGATAAACTTAATTTAATATAAGAAAAGAAAGGCCGCTATTATGGAAAATAAACGTAACTTCGTCCAGTGCTGGGGGATGGCGCATTCATCGCTTTCGCTTATGTACTTCCCCGAGGCTGCAAGGACATTCAGGATTATCGTCAACACGGCGATTTCCGGAAAAGGCATCAGAGTCCGGCTTTCCAACAGACACGGCAAAGAAACCGTCACAATAGGCGCCGTTACGGCGGCATTGTGCGATAAAGACGGAACCGTTCCCGAAAACGCCGAGTTTGCGCGGCTTCGCCTTTTGGGCGAGGACTCGTTTAAGCTCTATCCGGGTCAGCGCGTAATAACAGACCCGGCGGCTTTTGACGTTTCGACGGGCAGCTTTTTATGCGTCAGCGTTTTTGTGCGGGATGGCGCGCTTTTAAGCGGAAATTCCCTTAATAATATGACCTTGCTTTTTTGCGGCGGAAATGCGTCCGAAAGCCGCGTGTTTTTGGCTTCTGACCGTAAGCGGAGCAAGGTTATCACATCCGTAACCGGACTTCTCGGTATTTGCCACCCGCTGCCCGTTCCCCTGTTTGAGGATATCGAGCTTGATAACCGCGAAGGCGCGAAAGCAATCGTCTGCTTCGGCGACTCTCTTATTCAGCAGGGCTTTTGGTCTAACATCTTCGACAGGAAAATCAGAGAAACTTATCCGGGCAGGTATTCCGTTATAAATAAAGCTATCGGCGGCAACAGGCTTATGCGCGACTCGAAATTCTTTCTTAAAGGTCTTTACGGTATAAGCGCTATGGAACGCGTCGGAGAAGACGTGTTCGCCTACGACAACGTTTCACACGCCGTTGTCTGCATAGGTCTGAACGATATGCTCCAGCCCGGTTCGATTTCCGCGCCGGTCTGGGACCGCGCGCCGGCGGACGAATACGAAAAAGCGCTGACAGAGCTTTTCGCGAAATTCAGGGAAAAGGGCATTAAAACTGTCGGAATGAATTATGTCGCGTTCGGCGGCTCAATTGACGCGCGAAAAAGCAAGCATGATATAAGGCGGCTCGTCAACGCGTGGTTTTTAAAAAATACCGGCATCTGTGACAGCTTTGTCGATATTTACACGCCTACCGTAAGCGAAAAACCCGATTATATGAAAAAAGAGTATTTAGGAAAGGATAACCTCCATCCGAACACGTTGGGCGGAGAGGTCATCGCCTCCCAAATACCGATTGATTTTTTTAAGGAGTAATTTATGAAAAATTTATTGCCGCTTGAAAAAGAGCTTGAATTGATGAGCGAACTCAAACCGTCCTGTGCTTATAACGGGAGCGAGGATTTCTCGTTCTGGCAGTTCAGAGCGAAGGATACGCTGCGGGAGCTTTTAGGAATGGATAAGTTTACCGCCGTACAGCCCGAATTATCGGTTGAGTTTGACAGAGCTACCGACAATTTCAGGGAAATCAGATTTCGTTTTTACAGCGAGGAAAACTACTCGGTACCCTGCCATCTTTGCATCCCGTTAAACGCCGCCGCCCCGCTGCCGCTGATGATATGCCTTCAAGGTCATTCGCCGGGAATGCATATTTCTCTCGGGCGGGCAAAAGACCTCGACGCCGGCGACGGCGACAGGGATTTTGCAGTGCGCGCGGTAAAGGAGGGCGTATGCGCCCTCGCTCTCGAGCAGAGAAGCTTCGGCGAGTGCGGCGGTGTTGACAATAAGCCGGACTGCTACAAGGCTTCTATGTCGGCGCTTTTAATCGGCAGGACGACAATCGGCGAGCGCGTGTGGGACGTCATGCGCGCTATCGACGCCGTGACGGAGCGTTTCGGCGATATTATCGACGCCGGTAAAATAGGCTGCTTAGGCAACAGCGGAGGCGGAACCGCCACCTTTTACGCCTCTATTCTTGACAGTAGGATAAAGGTTTCCGTACCCTCCTGCGCGCTTTGCACCTATGACGAGTCCATAGCGCCGATGCGCCACTGCGCCTGCAATTTTATACCCCATATCAGAGAATATTTTAATATGGGCGATTTGGGCGGGCTTATAGCGCCGAGAAGGCTTGTTATGGTATCGGGTGAAAAAGACGATATTTTCCCGATAGAAGGCGCTAAAAAAACGTTTGAAAGGATAAAGGGGCTTTATACCGCCGCCGGAGTTCCCGATAACTGCGCTCTTGTCACGGGCGGCGAGGGACACAGATTTTACGCAGACGACGCATGGACCGAAATACATAAAGCGGGTTTCTGAAAATAATCACCAAATCCGGATGCTCACAATATTATAACAGAAAGAGCAATCTCATAAAACCTAACTTTCCGCTCTTTTCTCCGTTATTATTATACCGTTCAATTTTTGAGGTGCGCATTTGGATAATTATGTGTACGCGTTTTTATTAACGCTTGCCGCGGGGCTTTCAACCGGAATAGGGAGCTTTGCCGCGCTTTTCGCCAAAAACAAAAACACAAAATTCCTTTCGTTTGCCCTCGGCTTTTCGGCGGGCGTTATGATATATGTTTCAATGATAGAGATTTTTCAAAAAGCAAAAGCCTCTCTTTGCGCGTCATTAGGCGATAAGGAGGGGCTTCTTATTACATGTGCGGCATTTTTCACAGGTATGCTCATGCTCGCGTTTATCGATAAGCTCATACCGTGTAAAAATATGCCGGACGGCACTGCCCGCAATAAAAAAGAAGCAAAACCCGATTTGCTTCGTACAGGTGTTTTTACCGCCGCGGCTATCGGCATCCACAACCTGCCGGAGGGTCTCGCCACATTTTTGACGGCTTTGAAGCAACCATCGGCTGCGCTTCCGGTCGTTTTGGCAATCGCCATCCACAATATACCCGAGGGAGTTGCGGTATCCGTACCGATTTATTACGCGACAAAAAGCAAGGGCAAGGCGTTTCTCTATTCGTTTCTTTCCGGCATAACCGAGCCGCTGGGCGCTGTTGCCGGTTATATAATATTACTGCCCATTATGAACGATACGGTATTCGGCATACTGTTTGCGGCAGTGGCGGGGATTATGGTTTATATCTCCATAGACGCGCTTTTGCCGACAGCACGCGAATACGGCGAACACTCACTGTCAGTGAAAGGAGCCGTCTTGGGAATGGCGGTGATGGCAATGAGCCTGTGGCTGTTCACAAAATAGATTTTGACATCAGAAAACCGGCTAAAACTCCCGATAAAAAGGTAAAGGGCGGGGCTCATACCCCGCCAAACCTTTGCCGCATTCCATTAAACGTTAATAGTATTTATAATTCTTGTAATTAATCGCCGAAAGAAATTCCGGAAAATTTGCCTTATCAAAGTTCTCCATAGGTGCCTCAAAAAGAAATTTGTACAGATTTCTGTTTTTTTCAAAAATAACAACCGACCACTTATACGAATTACCGTCTTTGTCTGTATTTGAAAAAGCAAAGCGGTATGCGATCACTTTGGCGGCCACATATTCATAGGTGTCCATGCCCTCATATTTTTTTACACCGCCCTCGTCATCCGGAACAAGCAACAGTTCAATAACGCTTTCCGTATATTCAAGGTATTCGTCAAGCGTATAGCCGTCAATTATTTCGACTGTAATAAGGGCATCCTCTGACTTTTTCTTATAAACGTTGTACTTGTCCTTGACGACCGACCATCCGGAAGGCAAGGTAAGCGTATAAGTCGGCGTCTGAACAAACTTGCCCTCTATGAGACGCTCCGGGAATATACTTACCACCGTCATTGGAGCGCCGGAATTATCCGTCGCGATATCGCCGTTCGTATCCGTCTGATAAACGACAATATCACCGCCTTTGTTAAGCACTGTGTTTCCGTTTTCATCCGTCACGGCAATCATTGTGTTGCCGGCGGGGTCTGTGTAGATAGGGTCCCCTCCGCAGGCGGCAAACGCTAAGGC
>CAZQXZ010000098.1:0-4221 GCA_964597515.1 uncultured Eubacteriales bacterium
AGAAAATTCTCAAAAGCCTGACAAAACGTCCGATTACTTTGGCTTGACACCCTAACCGTATGGTGGTAATATTTTTTTATAATGTTACAGACAGCGTAAACGATTGGAACGGTCAGCATATACTGTAAGAGAACCGAAAACACATAGGAGGAGACAAGATGACAACAGGTGAATATACCGACCTTTTTATAAAGCATTTTCCGTTCTGGGAGCGTCTGTCGCAGAATGAAAAGGAATTGTTTTGTGCCAATACGACATCGGGAAACTATAAAAAAGGCGACATTCTGCACGGGGGCGGCGACGACTGCGTCGGCGTCATAATACTCAAAAAAGGGCAGATGCGCGCGTATATGCTTTCCGAGGACGGACGGGAAATAACGCTCTACCGGCTATTCAAGGACGATGTATGCGTTATGTCGGCGTCATGTGTTTTTGACGCCATAACCTTTGACGTTTTCGTCGAGGCTGTCGAGGACTGCGAAATACTGACCGTCAACTCAAAGATTTTTAGCAAAATAGCCCACAGCAATATTTATGTGGAGGCTTTTATATACAGGCTCGCGACGGTAAGGTTTTCCGAGGTTATGTGGACGATGCAGCAAATTCTTTTTATGAGCTTTGACAGGAGACTCGCTATTTTTCTTTGCGATGAAATGTCTAAATCAGGCTCTGACGAGATTAAGCTCACGCATGAGCAGATAGCGAAGCTTATGGGCAGCGCGCGCGAGGTGGTTACAAGAATGCTCAAATATTTTTCGGCGGCAAAAATAGTAACGCTGTCGCGCGGCTCGGTAAAGATAAAGGACAGTGAAGCGCTCAAAAAGCTGATATAAACATCGGAGAACCGAACTCAGTACGCCTGAAACATAAGATCTTCCGCACACTCGCGCGTTTTCCGTTTTGCCATACTAAAAGAGCATGCGCTTAAAAGAAACATTAAATAAAGGGCTGCGCCTAAATTATATGAGGCGCAGCTATTAGTTCCTAAAATTTATATATGTCATTATATTATGTTTCATCTATTATCCTTCCGTCCGTCGAGATTACGGCGACGCGCCAGGGAATAAACTTTCCGCTGTTTTGGATGGCGGTCATAACGGCGGTTACGAGCCCCTTGCAGCAGGGCACCTCCATCCTTACAGCCGTAACGCTTTTTATATTGTTGTTTTTAATTATTTCAGTAAGCTTTTCAGCGTAATCCACGCCGTCAAGCTTGGGGCAGCCCATGAGTGTTATCCTGTTTTGTATAAACTTATTGTGGAAATCGCCGTAAGCGAACGCCGCGCAGTCCGCCGCTATGAGTAAATTCGCGTTGTTAAAATATGGCGCGTTAACAGGCGCGAGCTTAATTTGTACTGGCCACTGGGACAAACGGCTTGCGTTTTCGATATTTGGCGCGGCTGTGTTTTCGCTGCCGCTTCTGTTTATAACCTTTGAACTGCTGCCGGGACATGCGCAAGGGAGGGGCGGTTCGAAATTTTCGGACTTTGCTCTTTTTACTGCTTCCTCGTCATAAGCGGGAGCCTCGCGCTCCTCAAAGGTAATGGCGCCCGTAGGACAGGCGGGCAGACAATCGCCCAGACCGTCGCAATAATCCTCCCGCAGCAGCTTCGCTTTCCCGTCTATCATACCGATAGCGCCCTCGTGGCACGCCTCGACGCATAAACCGCAGCCGTTGCATTTATCTTCGTCTATTTTAATTATTTTTCTTTTCATATATTCACTTCCTGTTCACAAGGTCTGTCATAGAATACAGACCGTTCTTTTTATTAAGCAGAAACAGTCCGGCGTTAATCGCGCCTTCGGCGAAAATATCCTTTGAAAGCGCGCTGTGGGAAATCGTAATAACCTCGTCCAAACCCGCGAATATCACCTGATGCTCCCCAACAATCGTGCCGCCCCTTACCGAGTGAATTCCAATCTCCTCTTGACTTCTCTTTTCTCTCTTTATATGGCGGTCATATTCATAGCGCTTTTCACCGCAAACGCTTTTTATGCCGTCCGCAAGAAGCAGAGCCGTTCCGCTGGGAGCGTCAAGCTTCTGATTGTGATGCGCCTCCACTATCTCAATATCAAACCTGCCGCCGAGCGCTTTCGCGGCTGTTTTGGAAAGCTCGCAGAGAAGGCTTATTCCGAGTGACATATTCGCGCTGTTAAAAACAGGAATAATTTCCGACGCCGCCTTGATTTCTTCAAGCTGGGAAGCGTCAAGACCTGTCGTGGCGATTACGGCGGGTATTTTTTTTGAAACGGCGTAACCGAGCACGGAGCGAAGCGCGGCGGGATTTGAAAAATCTATTATCAAATCCGCTTTGATGGTAAGCTCCGAAAATTTTGCGAATACCGGATAGGGGAGAGACGGATATTCGTTTGTATCCACGCCCGCCGCGATTTCCGCGTCGTTCCTTCCCTCGGCTATTCGCGTTACCGCGCCGCCCATTTTCCCGCAGCAGCCGTTGAGTATAATCCTTGTCATAATACTTCCTTCCGCGATTTTTCAGACGAGTCCGTGCGCTTTCAGCGTGAGCGCGAGCTTCTTTACCGCCGCTTCGCTGAGAGTACCCAAGGGTCTCCTGCACCTGCCCACGGCATAACCCATCATTTCCATAGCCGCCTTGACGGGCACAGGATTTACGTCAACAAACAGGTCGTTGCACAAATCAAGCCATTCAAGCTGTAAAGACGCGCTCTTTTGTATATCGCCATTTAGAGCCGCCGCCGCGATATTGTGCGCCGGCTCGGGAGTGACGTTGGAAAGGACGGAGATTACGCCCTTAGCCCCTAACGCCATAAACGCGGTGATCTGGTCGTCATTTCCCGAATAGAAGGTAAGATTATCGCCGCAAAGATGAATAGACCGGGCGAGGGCGGATATACAGCCGTTTGCTTCCTTGGCGCCTACGATGTTTTTAATCTTAGACAGCTCCAAATATGTTTCGGGCTTAATGTCGAGTCCTGTTCTCGACGGGACGTTATAAGTAATAATCGGGGCAGAGACCCTTTCCGAGATATAGGCGTAATGCTCTATAAGCCCTATCTGCGAGGTCTTGTTATAATACGGCGTAACGCTTAAAAGAGCGTCCGCGCCTGCCTGCTCGGCTTCGTTTGAGAGCTTCACGGCGTACTCGGTGTCATTGCTGCCCGTACCCGCTATTACCGGAACCCTTTTAGCCGCCGCGCCTACGGCGCATCTGACGGCCTCCACATGCTCGTCATGGTCTAACGTTGAGGACTCTCCCGTGGTACCGCATATAATTATGGCGTCCGTTTTATTTTTTATCTGTTCGTCTATCAGCCGTTCGAGCAGCGGATAATTTATTTTTAAATCCTCGCCGATAAACGGCGTTACGATTGCGACGCCCGCGCCAGTAAAAACAGGTTCTTTCACAAGGTATCATCCTTTCAAAAATTAATCCAAATAACCCTCCGCGCACAAAAGCTCCGCCATAAGCACAGCTCCTCCCGCGGCTCCTCTCAGCGTATTATGAGACAGGCATACAAATTTATAGTCGTACTGCGTATCCTCTCTGAGCCTGCCGACAGAAACAGCCATACCGCCCTCGAGGTCGCGATGAAGCTTTGTCTGCGGCATATTATCTTCAACAAAATATTTTATGAACTGCTTGGGCGCGCTCGGCAGGTTAAGAAGCTGAGGTTTACCTTTAAACTCGTTCCATATATTGATTATTTCTTCCTTGCCCGGTTTATTCTCAAATCTTACAAATACCGCGCCTAAGTGACCGTCCGATACAGGGACGCGTATACATTGGGCGGTGAACGAAGGGGAAAGCGCCGGAACGATTTCTCCGTCCGCGATACTGCCGAGCAGCTTCAAAGGTTCCTTTTCGCTCTTTTCTTCCTCGCCGCCGATGAACGGAATGACGTTATCCGCCATTTCCGGCCAGCTTTCAAATGTTTTACCGGCTCCCGAAATAGCCTGATATGTACAGACAAGAACATCCAAGACGCCGTACTTCATCAGCGGAAATATCGCCGGGACATAGCTTTGCAGCGAACAGTTTGACTTTACGGCTATAAAGCCCTTCTTCGTGCCCAACCGTTTTCGCTGGCGCTCGATTATCTTTGCGTGTTGTGGATTTATCTCCGGTACAATCATCGGAACATCGGGGGTAAAGCGGTGCGCGCTGTTATTGGAGATAACGGGACATTCGGCTTTGGCGTAAGCTTCTTCCAGCGCCTTTATCTCATCCTTTTTCATAT
>CAZQXZ010000098.1:4231-7831 GCA_964597515.1 uncultured Eubacteriales bacterium
AAAACAAAATCTACGAGCGAAGCGATTTTAGAAATATCGTCCGTTGCGTTTAACATCACCATATTTTCAAACATCTCGGGAACCGGCTCATTCATACACCAGCGCCCGCCCAAAGCTTCCTTATAGGTAAGACCGGCGGAACGGGGGCTTGCCGCGAGGACTGTCACGTTGAACCACGGATGCCCGTTTAGCAAGAGAACGAACCTCTGACCGACCATTCCCGTCGCGCCTATGATACCGACGTTATATTTTTTCATAACCTCAACTCCCGAAAAGACTTGTCAACGCGAAATAAATGAATTATAATAATGTAATTCACAACGAAGACTTTCATTGTATTTTATCATCACACAATTGATGTGTCAACATTATGTTAAACTTTTTTAAGGAACGAATATGAAAACAAAGGACTTTTCCTATGATTTGCCACAGGAACTTATAGCTCAGCATCCGGCACAGCCTCGCGACAGCTCGAGGATGATGGTTGTCAGCAGGGAAACAGGAGAGATTAAGCATTGCTCTTTCTGTGATATCGTCAATTATTTAAGTGATAGAGACTGTCTGATATTAAACGATACAAGAGTTTTGCCCGCACGCCTTTACGGAGTAAAGGACAAGACTCTCGCGAGAGTGGAATTTCTGCTTTTAAAACGCTTGGACGCGGACGTTTGGGAATGCGCCGCAGGTCCCGCAAGGCGGGCAAAAGAGGGGAGTACCTTTACCTTTAACGACGGCGTTCTGCGCTGTAAAATTGAAAAGGTTCTTGAAAACGGCAACAGAGCCATAAGGTTTGATTATGACGGCAGTGACTTTTTCTCGGTTCTTGATAAAGTGGGTCAAATGCCGCTTCCGCACTATATAAAAGAGAAGCTCGAAGACTCCGAGAGATATCAGACCGTTTACTCAAAAGAACTCGGCTCCGCCGCGGCTCCCACCGCGGGATTGCATTTTACAAAGGAGCTTTTACAAAAAATTGAGGCAAAAGGCGTTAAAACAGGCTATGTAACGCTTCATGTCGGATTGGGTACATTCCGTCCCGTAAAGGTTCAAGATATTGAGGAGCACAAAATGCACGCAGAGCATTACTGTCTGCCAAAAGAGACGGCGGCGCTCATAAATGAGACAAAATGCGGCGGCGGCAGGATAATAGCGGTCGGCACCACTTGCTGCCGGACGCTGGAAGCGAGCGCGCGGAAAAATGGCGGCGTTATATGCGCCGACGAGGGTTTTACGGACATTTTTATTTACCCGGGCTATGAGTTTGCCTGTATCGACGGTCTGCTGACGAACTTCCATCTGCCTGAAAGCACGCTGCTGATGCTTGTCAGCGCCTTTTTGGGATATGATAAAACGATGAACGCGTATAAAGAGGCTATTAAAGAACGGTACCGTTTTTTCTCTTTTGGCGACTGCGAGCTTATTCTTTAAAAGCGCTATTTTGGAGGAATTCAGTGTTTGAAATAATAAAAACAGAGAATATGTCCCGTCGGGGCAGGTTTACGACGGTTCACGGCACGGTTGAGACTCCGGCTTTTATGAACGTCGCCACGTGCGGCGCGATTAAGGGCGCGCTTTCTTCGTATGATTTAGCTGATATCGGCTGCCAGGTTGAGCTTTGCAATACTTATCACCTTCACGTGCGTCCGGGCGACGAGCTTATCAAAGAGCTTGGGGGACTACACAGGTTTATGGGATGGAATAGGCCTATTTTAACAGACAGCGGCGGATTTCAAGTGTTTTCGCTCGCTAAGCTCCGTAAAATCAAGGATGAGGGCGTAACCTTTAACTCTCATATTGACGGTAAAAAAATCTTTATGGGACCTCGGGAAAGTATGAGAATTCAGTCAAATCTCGCCTCGACCATCGCGATGGCTTTTGACGAATGCACGCCTAACCCTTCGGAGTATAATTATGCAAAAGAAGCGGCGGACAGGACATACAGATGGCTGATAAGCTGTAAGGAAGAGCTTTTGAGGCTTAACGCGCTGCACGATACAATCAATAAAAACCAAATGCTTTTCGCTATCAATCAAGGCGGCGTATATGATGAACTGCGAATTGAGCATATGCTGAAAATATCTGACCTTGACCTTGACGGCTACGCTGTCGGCGGACTTGCCGTAGGAGAAACGAAGGAGGAGATGTACCGCGTCGTTTCCGCGTTAAATCCTGTAATGCCCGAGAATAAGATACGCTATCTTATGGGTGTGGGTACTCCCGGAAATATTCTTGAATGTGTCAGGCGCGGTATTGACCTGTTTGACTGTGTGATGCCGAGCCGAAACGCGAGGCACGGTCACTTATTTACGAAAAAGGGAATAATAAATATAAATAACGCCAAATATGAAAAAGACGATTTGCCTATTGAACACGGCTGCGCGTGTCCCACTTGCCAAAGGCACTCAAAAGCATATATCAGGCACCTTTTCAAAGCGGGCGAGATGCTCGCGATGAGGCTTTGCGTAACGCATAATCTGTATTTTTATAATATGCTGGCGTCGGAAATTCGTGATAATCTCGATAAGGACACGTTCGCTGAGTTTTACAGTAAAAATGTGGATATACTTGACAGAAGAATTTAGAATTTTTATAAAACGCTTGTATAATCCTTTTTTTTATTGTATAATACCAACATTGTAATTTTGGAGGAATATTTAATGCTTAATGTATACAATCTCGCCGTAAATTTGCTGACCGCGGCAAACTCTCCTGCGGGCGCAAGCAGGTACGGCAGCATTCTTTTGATGGTCGCAATGTTCGCCGGCATGTACTTTCTTATGATTAGACCTCAAAAGAAAAAGCAAAAAGAAGAACAGGAAATGCGCGAGACTCTGCAAATCGGCGACGAGATAACCACTATCGGCGGTATTGTCGGCAAGATAATTACGGTTAAGGACGATTCGCTTATTATTGAGACGGGCGCAGACCGTACAAAATTAAAGATTACGCGTTGGGCTATACAGACAAACAACACCTCTAACGAGCGCCTTGAAGCTGAAAGAAAGGCGGCGGAAGAAGAGAAAAACGCTCAGAAAGAGCAAGCCGCTATCGACGCCGCAATTGACGGCAAACCGTCTAAAAAAAGAAAAAGAGTTGTGAACAAAGGCGCCAATGACAGTGTAATTGAAGAAATTAACCCGCCTGCCGGCGAAGAGAACGGTTTTACATCCGCTGAGGACGCAGAGAAAAATAACGAATAAAATCTTAAATTGACAGCTCCGTTTGCGGAGCTGTTTTTGTTTTAAAAAAGCGGCTGAAAATCAGCCGCTTTTATCATATATCAGGCTTTTCCAACATAATCTTTAACGGAATAGGAGGGTTACATAATGCGTAATCAAGACGTATCCTCGTTGTCCGCCGTGAAAAGAAGTTTGAAAACCACGCTTATTTCGTCCTCTGTCGGACTTGCGGTTATCCTTCTTCTGACCGCCGCTTTCGCGTTTCTTTTAACGCGCACCAAATTAACGGACGACAGGTTTTATTATTTAGAGTTTTTCATACTTGCCGCGGGAGCGCTTCTTTCCGGGTTTATAGCGGCGAAAAAGGGGAGAGGAAAGGGGATAGTCCTCGGCATTATGGCGGGTTTGCCTGTTATGGCGG
>CAZQXZ010000099.1:0-7782 GCA_964597515.1 uncultured Eubacteriales bacterium
TTCCGGTTGATAAAATAGTGAAAACGCTCATGGGCGCAGAGGCCGCCGAAATCACCCTCGGAGACCGCAAGAATATGGCGTATATGGGCAGCGTTGTTGTTTACGGCAGAGGAAAAGCCGTAGTTACCGCTACCGGAATGGACACAGAGGTAGGCAAAATAGCAAGTGCCATAGCAAGCGCCGAAGAGGGAGAAACCCCGCTTCAAAAAAAGCTTTCTCAGCTTTCTAAAATCCTTACCATACTCGTTCTCGGTGTTTGCGTTTTTATTTTCGCATTTAGTCTTTTTATGAATTGGAAAAACATAACGGCAGGCACGTCCACAGAAATTTTTAATCATGTGCTTGACGTGTTTATGATTGCCGTAAGTCTTGCCGTTGCGGCAATCCCCGAAGGGCTTGTTGCCGTCGTTACAATCGTGCTCTCAATAGGCGTTACGAATATGTCAAAGAAAAACGCCATAATCAGAAAACTTACCGCCGTTGAAACGCTTGGCTGTGCCCAAATTATTTGCTCGGACAAAACAGGCACCTTAACCCAAAATAAAATGACCGTAACCGACAGCTTTGCTTCCGACGAAAAGCTGCTTGCGGAATGTATGGCGCTTTGCTCTGACGCCGAGATTTCAAACGGCTGCGTTGTTACGGGCGAACCGACGGAGGCGGCTCTCGTCATATATGCAAATTCACTGTCGCTCAATAAAAATGACCTTGTATTAAAGGCGCCGAGAATAGGCGAAGCTCCTTTTGACTCCTCAAGGAAAATGATGTCCACGGTTCATTCATACGGCGGGGAAACAGGCGAGCTTATACAATACACAAAGGGCGCGCCCGATGAGGTTATAAAGCTATGCTCCCATGCCGCTATTGACGGTGAAATAGTTCCTCTTACGGCAGAAGTCAAAGAAAAAATCCTTGCCGAAAACAAACGAATGGCAGGCAAGGCGTTGCGCGTACTCGCAGGCGCGTGTAAAAGCTATGACTTTACACCGGAATCCTATGAGCCGCAGATACTTGAAAATAACCTTACGTTCCTTGGGCTTGCGGGAATGATAGACCCTGTTCGTCCCGAGGTTAAAGACGCTATAACAGAGTGCCGTAACGCCGGTATAACGCCCATTATGATTACAGGCGACCACAAAGACACGGCAGTCGCCATCGCGCTTGAGCTTGGAATAATTAATTCCTCTGACCATGCGATAACCGGCGCAGACCTTTCCGCTATGAGCGATGAGGAATTTAACGAACAAGCCGCTCATATCCGCGTATACGCAAGGGTACAGCCCGAGCATAAAACGCGTATCGTAAACGCTTGGAAAAATAACGGCTATATAACCGCCATGACCGGCGACGGCGTAAACGACGCCCCATCAATCAAAAACGCCGATATAGGCGTAAGCATGGGCATTACAGGCACTGATGTTACTAAAAATGTTTCGGATATGGTCCTTGCGGACGATAACTTTGCTACAATCGTATCAGCCGTCGCGGAGGGCAGACGGGTATACGACAATATTAAAAAGACCATACAGTTCCTCTTAGGCTCCAACCTTTCCGAGGTGCTTTCAATTTTCTTCGCGACACTTCTCGGCTTTGTTATTTTAGAGCCTGTGCATCTTCTCTTCATAAACCTTGTAACAGACTGTTTTCCGGCGCTGGCGCTCGGACTTGAAAAACCCGAAAGCGATATTATGAAGCGTCAGCCGAGAAGCCCAAAAAGCGGCATCTTCTCCGGAGGCGTTGGCGTTGATATAGTGTATCAGGGCGCTCTTGTTACGATACTCACGCTTGCCGCATACTTTATAGGCGAGTTCTTGCAGACAGGCGTTTGGAGATTTATGAATATTTCTTTGGAAGACGGCGCAGAGGGAATTACAATGGCATTTTTAACTATGTCCATGTGTGAAATATTCCACTCGTTCAATATGCGCTCTCAAAGAAAGAGCGTTATCGCAATGGAGCTGCGCGGGAACAACAACATATTCCTTTACGGCGCTATGCTCGCCTCTCTCGTCTTTACAACGCTTGTAATCGAGGTGCCTTTCCTTGCAAACGCTTTCGGGTTTATCCCAATCAGCCTTACCGAATACGCCGTTTCCATGGGACTCGCGGTTTCGGTCATACCGATTGTCGAGGTAGTTAAGGCGTTCCAGCGACTAAGAGCAAAAAAAGCATAAAAGCAGCGTCAAAAAAGCCGTATTCCTTTAAGTCGGAATATGGCTTTTTATGATTTTCGGGTATTTGTTATTGCCATAATTTTTTTAGTATGATAAAATATATAAGTATAAATATTTTAGGAAGTAATTATTGTGAATAATATTTACAACGAGATTATTGAGCATATCAAAAGCGCTCCCGTAATAAACACGCACAGCCACCATTTGCCTGACAGTGAATTTGACGGCGCAAACCTTAATTTTGTATTGTCAAACTCCTATGCGAACTGGCTTGCCGCCCCGCCAAAGCGCGGGGACAAGGCAAGCGCCGCCGAATATATAAACAAACACCGCTGCAACTCATATTTCAGGTGGGTTTTTAATGCGCTTGAAGATTTATACGGTTTAGAGATGACGGCGGATAACTATGATTTAATTGACGACGCGCTCACAGCGGCTCACAAAAATCCTTCCTATCATCTTGATGTTCTTAAAAATCGCTGCCGCTTTGAAAAGATTGTCAACGAGCGGCAGCCCGTCCCAGGGGACAATTTAGGTCATCCCGAGCTGTTCGCGCCGAGTTTCAGGTGTGACTGCTATTTTTCGGGCTACTTAAAATCAAAGCCGGAGCCTAACGGTTTTTTCGCGTACTCAACCTTTGAAAAAACTGATGTTTATACTTTAACGGAGTATCTTGACGAGGTTAAAAAGGCAATTTCTAAAAAGAAAAGCGACGGCTGTAAAGCGTTAAAATGCGCCATTGCATACGAGCGCCCGCTTGACTTTGACGAATATAACCTTTCAAAAGCGGAAAAAGCGTTAAACAATGAATTTGCCGCAGCTGATGAAATTAACGCTTTCGGCAACGCTGTTATGCGTACGCTTTGTGAAGCTGCCGCGGAAAACAATTTGCCTTTTCAGATACATACGGGCATGGGTCAGTTAAAGGGAACCAATCCTATAAAGCTTCTGAAAATTATCGGGGAAAACCCCGACACTAAATTTCATCTGCTCCACGGCGGATTTCCGTGGTTTGACGACACATACGCGCTGCTGCACAATTACAAAAACGTGTGGTCGGATACTTGCTGGATACCTTATCTCTCCACCTTTGCGGCGGCGGGATTTATTAAAACCGCCCTTGAGGTCTCCGACGCTTCAAGGCTTACCTGGGGATGCGACACCTGGACGTCCGAGGACGCGCTGGGCGCGCTGCTCGCTATGGAGCATACCCTCTCGCTCGCGCTTTCCGAAATGGTCGGCGGCGGCGCTTTCGGCAAGGATTACGCCTTTTATCTTGCCGACAGAATAATGTATCAAAACGGCAAAGCGCTTTTTGGTTTATAAACGCGATACTCGGATAATTATAATGCCAACCGCAGGCTTCGTAATCTTCAACTTTCAATAAATATGAAGGAGGTACGTTATGTTAGAGCTTATTCATCAAATCCAAAGCATTTTTATGACTGTCATTATTCTTTTTACCTCGCTGTTTTCGCTCGGAACGCTTCCCGCCGCCGCGGCTATGCCGGAGCTTTCGCCCGGCGAATACGGTCAGTGGGTTAATCCGTTCATCGGAACCGGCGGCTATCCGTGGGTCGGCGGGAACCTGTTCCCCGGGGCGCTGTCGCCCTTCGGCGCGGTAAAGCTCAGTCCCGACACCGCTACCGCCAACGGGGAAACGCTGTTCAACTGGGTTACGTCGGGCTACGGCTATCTTGACACCTATCTGCTCGGCTTCAGCCACACAAGGCTTTCCGGAACCGGCTCGCGCGATATGGGGCATTTTAGGGTGACTCCTCAGACAGGAGGCGCAGACCCCTGTGAAAGGCTGTCTAAGCCTCTTGCCTTCTCTCATGACAAAGAAATTGCGACCGCCGGCTATTACTCCGTTTTTCTTCCCTCAATCAACTGTATGGCGGAGCTTACGGCGAGGGAGCATGTCGGGGCGCATCGTTATACCTTCGGCACGGGTAAGGACGCGCTGATTTTTATCGACTCCACGAGCTTTTTGTTCGGCGGGCGCGCCGAGGAGGGTAAAATAAGCGTCAATCCCGAAAACGGAGAGATTACCGGAGAAGCCCGTCTTTTTGTCGGGTTTTCCGGCAGATATGACGGGCTTAAAGCATACTTTACGGCGGCTTTCAGCAAACCCTTTCTCTCTTATTCCACTTGGGCGGACGGCGAAAGCGCGCAGGACAGACAGCAAGCCGAGGGCGCCGACTGCGGAGCCTGTCTCAACTTCGGCGATATTAAAAACGAACCGCTTGAACTGAAACTCGCTATTAGCTTCGTCAGCCTTGACAACGCGCGCGAGAACATGCAAGCCGAAGCCGGAGGGCTTGACTTTGAGGGCGTCAGAGCCGCCTCCCGCGACGCCTGGGACGCATACCTTTCAAGGATAGATATCGAAACGGACGACGACGACATAAAGACGATATTCTACACCTCCTTATATCACTCTATGACCATGCCTTCAACCTATACGGACGCAAACGGCGAATATCTCGGCTTTAACAGGACTGTCGGCACGGCGGAGGACTTCACATACTACTCCGATATGTCTCTTTGGGATACTTACAGAAACACTCATCCGCTTTATATTCTGATAGCGCCCGAAATTCAGCTCGACTGCCTGAAAAGCCTGCTGTGCATGGCGCGCGAGGGCGGCACGTTTCCGCGCTGGCCGTCCGGAGGCGGTTATACAGGCTCAATGTTCGGCACGCCGTGCGATATGGTGTTCGCCGAAAGCTATTTGAAAGGAATTACGGATTTCGACGCCGAGGAGGCGTATGAATTTATGAAGCTAACCTCGGAACAGGAGATTGACGGAGCGGACAGCAGAAAATGCGTATCCGAGTATAACAGCTTCGGGTATGTTCCTGCCGACGCCGCTAAAAACTCAGTCAGCTTAACACTCGAATACGCGTGGGCGGACGGCAGTATATCGCTTCTTGCGGACGCACTCGGCAAAACCGACGAGGCACAGTATTATAAAGAAAAATCCCTGTATTACAGAAACCTGTTTGATTCGCAAACGAAGTATTTCCGCGGCAAGAATTCGGACGGCTCATGGGTGTCCCCGTTCAGCCCCGACGCTTCGTCCTTCTATGACGACATACTCGGAACCGGGCTTGCCGGACCCTATTGCGAGGGCAGCGCGCGCCATTGGAGATGGACGGCGGTTCAGGATGTGCAGGGGCTTATCGGACTTTTCGGAAGCAGAGAGTACTTTGTAAGCGAGCTTAACGAGTTTATGGAAAACTCGAGTACAGACCCTATGGCTCTCGATTCCGCCGGAGGCTTCTGGATAGGCAACGAGCACAATCTCCACGCCCCGTATCTGTTCAACGACGCAAAAAGACCTGATTTAACCCAAAAGTGGGTGCGAAAAACCCTTTGTGACTCCTTTACGACAGAGTCGGGCGGACTCGCCGGCAATGACGACGGAGGCGCGTTAAGCGCCTGGTATGTGTGGTCGGCAATAGGTCTTTATCCCGCCGCCGGAACAGACCGCTACTGGATAGGCTCTCCGAATGTGGAACGCGCCGTCATTGACCTCGGAAACGGCAGGACCCTTACGGTAACAGCCGAAAATCAATCCGAGGAAAACATATATATACAAAGCGCAAAGCTTAACGGCGAAAAACTGAACTCCTCGGTACTCGTCCACTCTCAGATAGAAAACGGCGCAACGCTCGTCTTCACAATGGGTAATTCACCCGCTAAAAACGGCGGGTTTTAGGCACAGGTAAAAAACAGTCTTCACGGCTTTCCGTGAAGGCTGTTTTTATTATACTCCGCTTGCGGCTGATTTGCCTTGTTATTTATTATATTTTCTCACAATCTTTAGGGTCGTCGTCTTCTTAAACTCCGTGTCGCGGGTTTTAATTTTTGTGACGTGCTTGTATACGGGCATCTCCCTGTTCACCCTGTTGACGTCCTCGCGTATTTTTTCCTTCGCGTCCGCAACCTCGGCGGTATCGAGGAAAAACTCGGCGGCAATCACGCCGTCCTCCTCATAAACGAGCACTTCCTTGACATAGCTTATGCACGACAGCTTGTCCTCGATCTCCTCGGGAGATATGTTTTTACCGTTGCTGAGAATAATAAGATTTTTCTTCCTGCCCACATAGAAAAGGAAGCCGTCCTCGTCTATCCTGCCGTAATCCCCCGTTTTGAACCAATCGCCGTCAAAGACCTCGGCGGTACCCTCGGGGTCATTATAATACCCAAGCATAACATTGCTGCCGCGCACATAAATTTCACCGACTCCGTTTTCGTCCGGCTCATGTATTTTAATTTCATTGCAGGGAATGGGAACCCCGACGCTGCCGAATTTAAACTTATCGGGTCTGTTGCAGGTTATGCCGGGAGAACATTCGGTAATGCCGTAGCCGTTGAAAATCTGGATGCCGAAGTCGTACATCCCTATTTCGTAAACGGGGTCGAGGTACGCGCCGCCGCATACAATCATCTCTAAATTTCCGCCTAAATTATCGATAATTTCCTTAAATATTTTTCTTCTGACGTCTATGCCGAGCTTCATGAGAGTTCTGCTTATTTTAAGCCCCATTTTTAATTTATCCTCTCTGCCCGTTTTAGCCGCCGTCTGCCAGATTTTTTTGTATATCGTCTCGACAGCCAGAGGCACGGCGGAGAAGTTCTGCGGCTTGTAAGCTATAAGAGCCTTTGGAACGTCCTTGATGCTCCTGCATATGTAGCCCCACTGGTTAATCAGGCAGCCCGTGAACAGCGCGACCACCCACGAAAACGTGTGGTTGATTGGCAAAAAGCTTATCGCGTGACCGCCGGTCATAACGCTGTTTCCGGCTATTAGGTCTGACACGAGGTTTCTATGCGTGAGCATAACGCCCTTGCTTTTACCCGTGGTGCCCGAGGTGTAAACGATACACGCTAAATCCTCCGGCAGAACCTCGCCCTCAAGATAGCTCTTTCCGCCCTTTTCGAGATGAGCGTGCCCCTCGGCGATAAAGCTCTCTATATCACCCATCCTCATATACGTTTTTACTTGGACGCCCTGTGTTTTTTTAAATTTTTCAACCGACGCTTCAAAATCCTTGTAATATATCAACGCCTCGCAGCCGCTTTTTATCAAAACCTCTGCAAGGTCGTCGTCCGTCAGCATGGCGTCGAGCGGTACGGTAATATTCCCGCCCGTAATCAAGGCAAAGTAGGAGATAACCCACTCATATGTATTCTCGCCGAGAACGGCGACCTTCATCTTTGTTATGGAATTGGCGTAAAAATACTGTCCTAAGCCTATAAAGTCGTAATAAACCTCGTTAAAGTGTTTTGTCTGTTCAACGCCGAAATCGTCATGGTACACATATTGCTTCTTATCCTTTCCCTCAAGCGCCCCGTAAAGAACAAGCTCTTTGACCGTTTTAAATTCCGGAAATTGCTTAATAATATATTTTTCTTTTTTCATAAACCCACACAGCGCCCCTTTCCCCTCGATATATGTAATCAAGTCTATCTTATTAGCGGAATGTTGTCAATAATTTACGGCGGATAAAAACGGGCGGAGAAAGCTTTTCACTTTCTCTGCCCGCGGCTGATTTGCCTTGTTATTTATTATATTTTCTCACAATCTTTAGGGTCGTCG
>CAZQXZ010000100.1:0-7616 GCA_964597515.1 uncultured Eubacteriales bacterium
CCGCGCCTGCGCCCATACCGCCGCTGATAATGACGTTAACACCGCGCCCGGCAAGAAAGTTAGGCAGAAATCCGGGCTTGTGACCAGGATTTGGTATGGACTCCTCATTTGTAATTCTTTCGTTTTCAACCTCGAAAATCAGGAAATTAACACAGTGACCAAAATGCTCCGTCACATTTTTACCTTCGCCGGCAACCGCTATTTTCATAATTTTTTCCTCCAAAATTTTTAGTATTTTAATATTTCTAAAACCATAATTTTTAGCTCCTTACACAGGCAGCGTCCATTGCCTTCCTGCGGATATATAGTCAATATTTTTACCCATAACGGTTTTAAGCCGGTTATAGGACTGAATTCCTGTACAGTGGCAGGTATAATACTGCGAACCGGTATCAAGCAAAGCTTTACCGATTTCATCCGTAATACCGGGAGCCTCGCTTTGCTTCGTCCCGTGGTTGTAAAGATGAAATCCGCCGATAACATAATCGGGCATAATGCCTTTTTCCGCATAAAACCGCTCTGTAATATTGATTATTCCGCTGTGCGCGCATCCCGCGATAAGCAGGGTTTTGCCGTTCTCGCTTATAATCAGGTTTTGTTCATGCGCGAAGTCGTCCCAAACAAAAGCGTCGCCGTCTTTTTTGAACAAGTCAGCGTTGCCGGAGGGGATAAGTTTTTTGGACTCAACGCCGGAAAACAATTCAAGATTACGGTCAATCACAAAGCGGTCGCCGCAGAATACAAACCGCTCATTCGGCAGCAGCGACCGGTCCAGCCCGATATAAACCTTGTCGCCTCCCGGCCTGTTTGCGTAATGCGGCTCAAATGCCTTTTGATGCATGTAGACCGCGGCTTTGCCGTTGATGCCGAGGAACGTTCTTAACCCGCCGCCGTGGTCATAGTGACCGTGGGAAATCACCGCCAAATCAACCGCGGTCAAATCGACGCCCATTTTTTCGGCATTCTCTGCAAAAAGACCGCTCGCCCCCGTATCAAACAGGATTTTACGCGACTCTGTTTCAATATAGACGCTTAAACCGTGTTCGCTGCCAAGCGTCTCCGAGGATGTTGTGTTTTCCGATAAAACTTTTACTGTCATATTTTTGCGCCCTCGCTTTCATTAAAAAGCAGCTTCAAAGTGTTGCTGAAAACCTCTTTTACGGCAATACCGGAAGGACAGTCGACGTCCGCTATGGTTTTTCCGTTATTGATTGCTTTTACCGCCTTTGGGTCAAACGGTATCCTGCCTGTAAAAGGCAGCCCTTTTTCTTTGCAGAACGCTTCGATTTTTTCTGTGTTTGCGGGATTGGTATCGTGCTTGTTGATACAAACGCAAATCCTTGTTCGAAATGTCTTTGCGGTTTTTATAATACGCTCCATATCGCTAATTCCCGAAACAGACGGCTCCGCAACGATTAAGACCATATCGACTCCGCTGAGAGAGGCGATGACGGGGCAGCCAATGCCCGGCGAACCGTCGATAACAGCCGGCTTAGTATCCGGCTTCGCCGCGGTATTCATTTGCTTTTTTACTTCGGTTACCAGCAATCCCGAGGTACCGCTCCCCATTTTCAGCTGCGCGGTTGAAAAGACCTTATTGCCGCCGGCATAAAGCATCAGCTCTCCGGCAACGGCGGGGTTTAGTGAAACGGCGCCCGCGGGACAGACAGCCTCGCATACCCCGCAGCCTTCACACGCAAAAAAATCAACCTTAAAACAGTTCTCGCTTAAAATGGCGCCGAACCGGCAGTTTTCTTTGCACAGACCGCATGAAACACACCTACCCGCGTCTATTTCAGCTTTGGGCATACCGTAAAAGTCCGTCCGCTTCGGCTCGCCGCTCTGCGCCATAATCAAATGCAGATTTGGCGCGTCAATATCACAGTCGGCATAGGCGTTTGCGCCTGAGAGCTTTATAAAAGCGCCGGCAACCGTCGTTTTCCCCGTGCCGCCCTTACCGCTGAGGATTAACAGCTGTTTCATGCCGCCCCTCCTTCATCACAGTTTTAAGCAGTGAAGCAAACAACACCCTGTACCTTTCGCTTTCTCTTACGGCTATTTTAGCGTCTGAATTAAGCCTTCCAAGCTCGTTATCAAACGGTATGCGCCCCAATACGGGAATGTTGTTCTCCAAGCAGAATATTTCAGCGGGGTTCTCTGTGTCAAGACACTTGTTCAGAACAACGCCGTGCGGTTTTTTAAACAGCCGAACCAGCTCATAAACCATATTGAGGTTATGGACGCCGAAAACAGTAGGTTCGGCGACAAGTATGCAGTAATCCGCGTCCTTGATGCTTTCCATGACCGTACAGGCGCTGCCCGCGGGGCAGTCAATAAAGACGGGAAGCCCTTTATCTGAGAAGTCCTCGTTTAGAAGATTTTTTATAACAGGCATTCCCGACGCTTCGCCCGTATTCATTATACCTGTATGAACGGCCACATTGCCGGAAACGCCTTTTTGTATTTTCCCGACCGGTTTATCCTGTTCTGTAATAGCTTTTTCCGGACACAGCAGCATACAGCCGCCGCAGGAGTGGCACACCTCTTCAAAAAGGACTGGTTTATTCTTTATAAAGGCGAGCGCGTTAAATTTACAAAAATCAACACACTTGCGGCAGCCGCTGCACAGGCTTTCACAGATAACGGGTATTTTAACGGCAACAGTTTTTTCCCGAACATTTTCGGGTTTTAAAAACAGGCGTCCGTTTGGTTCTTCAACGTCACAGTCGATATAAACGGATTTTTCTGTCACAGAGGCAAGGTTGACAGATACCAGGGTTTTACCCGTTCCGCCCTTCCCGCTCAGTATGGCTATTGTCAAACCGTCACTTTTCATAGCCGTGAAATCCCGGGTGAAAATCACTGAGCAAAACGAGCTTTTCTGCAACAAAAGCATCAATGTTCTGCTGTACGGTTGCGGGTATTGATTTGTATATGAGAACCTCCGACTTACGCAGTACCTCTTCCGCGTTTTCACCGCAGCGCGGAGTCAGCAGCGCCTTAACGCCGTGGTCGGCTATTACCTGCGCGGCTCTTATGCCCGCGCCGCCTTGACTGGCAACGGCACTGTTGTCAAGATAGTAGCTTTCTTTCGTATCCGTATTATAAAAAAGGAAATACGGCGCCCGTCCAAAGGATGGGAATACGTCTGCATTCAAGCTTTGTTCATCTACCGGTATCGCTATTTTCATATAAATCCTCCTCTCGTTTTTACTTAGTTATATCCTCGTCGCCTGTAAAACGCCCGCTGCGCCCATGCCTGTGACATCCGCGGCCGCAGCCGCTCCCGCTTCCCATTCCGTCACAAAGACGGTACTCGCCGCCCTCAATCGACAGCACCTTCCCGTAAACCAATGACTCGGCAAGTTTTTTTCTGGCACTGACATAAATACCCTGAACGGTACTGCGGGCTACGTTCATCTGCGCGGCGCACTCTTCCTGAGTGAAACCCTCAAAGTCAATAAGCCTGATGGTTTCATACTCGTCAACAGTCATAACCACGCGGTTATCCGCAACCTCGGGCAAATCAAGCGGTCCAAATCTGTTGCTTTCGGGCAGGCAGCAAACCTTTCTCCATTTTATAGGTCTTGCCATATCTATCATCTCCATACAAGCACAGATAACCAGAGCGTCCTCCGGTTATCTCTGACACCTTTACAGGTTTTTTAGTTGCTCATCAACAACCTCGAGCCGCTCTTGTAACAGGGTTTTCTGTTTGCTGAGAAGCTCTTTTTGTGTTTCAGAGGAGTTCAGGCTGTTTGCAAAACCTCTTCCGAGACCGCGGCCGAAACCGCGCCTGCAAGCAAAGCCAAGACCTAACCCTACTCCGAGACCAACTCCGTACTTAACCGCATTGGCACCCGTGCAAAGACCTAAACCTCTTCCGGTCATTGCTCCTGCACCCAGCGGACCTGTTCCGTCCCTTCTTGGCATGTTGTCACCTCCTTTTAATTTTTGACATATGCCGGATATACCTATTATACTCTATTTATGACATATGTCAATAACTTTTTGAAATAATTTTTTTAAAAATAGAAACCGCCGCTCAAACCATTTAAATTCGGCTTAGGGCAAAATAAAACTCCTCGTATTTATTCTGACTTTGAGTTGAAAAAAACAGCTCTGCGGCTGCTTTTTTCTGTCTATGGGCTATAAAAAAGATATTTTATGTTTTTAGAGAAGAGATTTAAACTCTTGTGATGATACAGCATAATATGTTTATACTGTGGAGTTAAGATTAAATTCACTTAGTAGTTTTTTATAACGTTCCGTTTCCCATTCATCTACCGAAAAATCTAAGTTATAAAAACAATGGTCCATCATATCAGCGTCTTTTACAATTCGACATATTGATCGTCAATCTTTCTTTTATAGCTATGCCTTGAAATAGCAGTCGTTACTATTGTAATTTCTTCGCCGCTATATAGTTTCATTCCTTAAAAGCATCTCCAAAAATATAAACTATCCGTAACTCTATTAAAATAAAAGTCTGCGATTTTTACAATCATTCCTTTTTCCATCATTTCATTAAATTTATTGCATGAGTCGTGCCGGTTCCTAACGCTTTTTCCATATGGGCTGACGTTTCAGACATCTATATAGGGGAGGCGTTTCGCAGAACCGGCGTCGCCGCTTATCTGATGGATTACGCCGGGCAAACGGCGAAAAAGAACGGGGCAAAGGCGATCCGTTCGGGAACGGGCTGTGAAAATCTCGGTTCACAGAGGTTGCATAAAAAGATGGGTTATTATCAGTACCGTATGGAGTACGAAAAAAACTTACAGAAGCCGATCGCTATACTTCTGTCCGCTTTTGTTTTTTAAGCAATACTCCTGTCAGGCAGGCGCCGATAAGCAGCAGGGCGGCGGTGATATACGCTTCAACATAGGGGATAGGTATAACGGGGTATAGGGCAATCTGATAACCGCTTGACGTAATAGCAAAGGGGTCTTTAAAAATGCTGTAACATAAAGCAGCTAACAAAGTGCCTGTTGGCACAAGCCCTAAAAGCAGGCTTATATAGTTTTTTGACAGCTTTGAAAGAAAGAATATGAACATAGCGGATGTGACAGAGAAAACAATGATGAGAATTGAAACAGCAATCAGATATTGACCGAAGTTCCCCTTAAAAAAATTGTAGCTATAAACGACTGTAAAGCTATTTAGCCCTGACTTTAGGAAAGTGTGTAAAACGGTTTTAATAAAGAAACCGAAAACAGCGGCAATATTAATAAAAGCGACTATAAATGCCGTAAAAACCACGGCGGCAAGCTGGCGGCTTAAAGTCCTTCTTCCCGTTTTGCTTGAATACTGCAAGTCTATAAGTCCGCTCATATTATCCCTTGTAATAACAGGCGCTAAGAGAATACACAACGCGATGAGAACCATTATAGCAGTAGCAGAGAAAGTATTTTTAAAGTAATATATACTCTCTCCGGGTAAGATGTTTAGCATTTCATCTTTATCATAAATCTCTTTAATTCGCTTTTTTCCAGAGGCGGCAATCCCCAAATCGAGCTTATTTGTAAAAAACTCTTTATTTACAGGAATCCTCTCATATTCATTTGAGAAGAATTTTAAGTTATTATACTTCAATGCGGGAGGTATATTGTATAGCAACCCTTGTTCGTGAAATTCTTTCTCTGTCGTTGTTAGCGAGTAGTCCTTATTAAAATCATAATCCGGAAAATTAAGGATTATGGCTTCTTTGTCCTGTAACATTTCAGTATCAATATAGCTAAATTCAATTTTTTGCTCCAGCTCGTGAAAACTTGTGTAATCGGTAACGCCTACTTTAGCAAAAAGGGGATTTTCTAAAATTACTTGCTCTAATTCTTTTGTGTACCGCTCTCTAAGTGTTTCAACGGCGCCTTCTATTTCCTCCGGCTCAAGCGTCGGTCCGCAAAGCTCAATAAGATCACGGCTTACCGCTACCATATCGCTTGGTTCATGGTATTTTGTCAACCAATTATATGGCTCTTTTAATATAACAAAAGCATAAATAACGGTGAATACAGCTAAAATCAAAAGGGGCAGGGGACGCAGTATCTTTTTTGTTTCCTGTAAAAAAACCTTCATCATATAATTTCCTTTCTTTTGAATTTACGGACGCTTATTAAAACAATAGGACACAGTATTATAAGGCAAAAAAGCGGATAAATCAGCTCAAACCTCGGCAGCAGCATACGCATACCGCCGTCTGAAAACCATAAATCATTGTTGATTATTTGTGGTAGAGGCATAGCGAGCGGCAAATTCCATAAAAAAGGAATATGCCCATCTGTTTGAAGCCCGAAAAGGTAGAACATAAGGTTAATAAAAACAACTCCTGCTATAGAGGAAAACGCGGCATACACATTTTTTATAAGCAGCCCGAAAGGAACAGTAAATAAAGCTACTGCAAGGCAGTTTAGGAAAGCTATGAAGACGGAGGAGAAAAAGTATCCCCTTACAGTCATACTGCTCCATGTCAGAAAGGGCTGACTGCCTAAAAAAATCTCACGGACCGTATGGTACTGTGCGGATATGTTCTGCCCTAAGACTTGTGAAAGGTCATTTATTAAGAATGTTAAGCCGAAGCCAGAGGTATAAATTACAATAAAAAAGGCAGTGCCAACAAAAAGTGCCGCGGCAGATTTATAAAGAGCTAACCGCCGCCCCGTTTTTGTGGAATATGTTACAAGCTCTGTACCCGCCATATTTTCAAAGCCAAGCGACCACAGCATTATAAGTATAAAGAATATACAGCACTCCGCCGCAAAAAGCCGCCCTGTAATAATAAAAATAGTCTCGTGAATGTAGTTGCTCATAGAGCCGAAATATACGAATTTATCGTCGCCTGACTTTGCCTTCTCTTTAATAACAGGGGAGTAAAGGCGATATTTCCATTGCTGAATTTTTATTGTGATTTTTGAATACTGTGTGTTTTTAGAAAGCAAGCTGTTTTGAATTTTAGCGCCGCCGTCCATATCCTCAAATGTGTTTTGTATGTTTTCTGCACCTTGCAAGAGACTGTTATAAACCCAATATTCCGAATGTGAGCTTTCATCAGGCTCTATAATTGTTTTTAACTTTTCCTTGTATTCATCACTGTAAACAAAGCCTGTTACTTTGCTCACTTTATTCAAATAATCTATTTCCTGTTTGTGATTGCTCAAAATTATAACGCTTATGTTAGTAATTAAACAGGCGGCAAGAAATATAAAAATAGCGGGAGAGCGAAGAAGCTTTGTTACTTCAAGTTTAAGCAGGCGCATTGTTTTCTCCCTTTGCTTCGTCACGGTAAATATATAAAAATGCGTCCTCAAGGCTCGGTGTGACGGCGGCGGCATTTCCTGTAATATTACCGCTCTCTAACGCAAAGCGCACAACAGAGCCGTTGCTGCCAGCCCGTTCAGAAAGGTATACGGCGTTCTCCGGCAAAGCGGCGCCAAGGGGCGTTTCAAAGGTTATGCCTTTTAATTTTTCCACAATCTTAGATGGAGAGCCGGCATATATTACACGCCTGTCTTTTATCATTATCAAGGTGTTTGCAATCGTCTCAATGTCAGACACTATATGTGTAGAAAAAATAATTATGCGGTCTTTAGCAAGTGAGGAGATAATATTTCTAAGCC
>CAZQXZ010000101.1:0-7586 GCA_964597515.1 uncultured Eubacteriales bacterium
TTATGGAACGCGGCGGCAAAAAGTATTTAAGAATAATAGATTATAAAACGGGGAAGAAGGAATTTCGCCTTTCCGACGTTATTCAAGGGATTGATATGCAGATGTGTCTTTACCTTATGGCTATCGACAGAAACGGAAAGGCTTACTTTGGAGACGCGGTACCTGCGGGTGTTTTGTACCTGCCGTCAAGGGTCGGCATTTCAAAGATGAAATACGGCAGAAATCCCACGCCGCAGGAGATTGCTGACAGAAAAATCGAAAGCGGAAAGCTTTCGGGTATGATTTTGAACGATGTTTCGGTTATAACCGGCATGGGCTTCGGCGAGCTGAGCGGATACCTTCCCGTCAAGGTTTCAAGAAACGGCGAGATAACCGGCGATCTTTACAGTATGGAGCAGCTCGGAAAGCTTTGCGGGAAGATAGACAAAATAATCGCCGATATGGGAAACGCGCTGCATTCGGGCGCGGTTCCCGCGTACCCTTGCGGCGAGAACTACGTTGCGAAAGCATGCGATTACTGCGAATATTCGTCAATATGCGGATATGAGGACGGCGACTCGGTAAGGGAGATTGACAGGCTGAACCACGCGCAGGCGCTCGCGGCGCTTGAGGAGGAAGACAAGGATGGATAAAGAGACAGTATTTACCCAAGACCAGCTCAACGCCATAAATTCACGCGGCGCAACGCTGTTTGTCAGCGCGGCGGCAGGCTCTGGGAAGACGGCTGTTTTAACGGAGCGCGTCGTAAGGCTGCTGTGCGACGAAAACGAAAATGTCAGTCCGGACGAGCTTCTCATTGTCACCTTTACAAGAGCGGCTGCCGCGGAAATGCGTGAAAAAATAGCCGGGGCGTTAAGACGCGAAGCGGCGAAGAGCAAAAACGCACGGCTGAAAAGACAGCTTTTGCTCCTGCCCTCGGCCGATATTTGCACGATGGACGCGTTTTGCTCAAAAATAGTCAGGGAAAACTTTCATTTAGCAAGGGTAACGCCGGATTTCCGTATGCTCAGCGAGCATGAGGAGGAAATTCTTAAAGAAAACGCGGCAAACTCGGTTCTTGAAGAGCTGTATCAGAGCAATGAACAGGATTTAACCGCTCTTACAGATTTATTTTCGGGCGAAAAGGGCGACGGGCGGCTTTTTGACGCCGTATTAAACCTGTACAGGTACTCGCAGTCATACCCGTTCCCCGAAAGGTGGCTTTTAAGCGTCGGCGGGATGTACTGTCCCGACTTGCCTCTTTCGGACTCTGCATGGGGAAAAACGGTGCTTGAATATATCAGGCAGAGCGCCGATTACGCCGTTTCACTTGAAAAGAGCGCCCTCGCGCTTGTGTCGGAGGACGGCGGGCTTTATGAAAATTACGCTCCGGCGATATTAAATGATCTGAAACAGCTAAATGGGCTGAAAAATTTTGCCGAAAATGGCGACTGGGACGGAGTCGCCGGCGCTTTGTGCGATTTCGGAATTCTTTCGCTCGGTTCGGGTGCGAGGGGAGCGGACAAGAATATAAGGGCTGCCGCGAAGAGCAAGCGCGACGAAGCGGTAAAGACCGTAAAAGAGCTGTGGAACCTTCAACTGCCGACACAAGCGGTTCACCGCGAGGACGTCCTCGCGCTCAAAGGCGCGGTGAGTCTGCTGATTAACTCGGTCATAAAGTTTTCAAAAAAACTCGAAGAGCTAAAAAAAGAGGAAAACGGCTACGGTTTCAGCGACATTCTCCATATGAGTATTTCACTGCTTATAGACGGAGAGGGCAAAAAAACGCCTTTGAGCGAGAGTCTTTGCAAAAAGTATAAGGAAATACTTATAGATGAGTATCAGGATACAAACGAGGCGCAGGATATGCTGTTTTATTCGATTTCAAGAGACGGGAGCAACCTGTTCTTTGTCGGCGACGTCAAGCAGAGCATATACGGATTTCGCCTCGCGATGCCGGAGATATTTTTAAGAAAAAAAGAGAGCTTGCCGCTTTTCGACGGCGTTGTCTTTCCGTCCCAGATTATGCTCGACAGGAATTTCAGAAGCAGAAAAGCTGTCTGTGAATGTGTAAACCATGTTTTTTCACGGATAATGTCAGAGCAGACGGGCGGGCTTTCTTACGGTGCGGGCGAACGCCTCGTACCCGCCGCCGACTACCCCGAAGGTTCGGCGAATGAAGCGGAGCTTGTTATATTAGACGCTCCCGCCGATATGAACGCGGCGGATACAAGGAGGCTTGAAGCGGAATATACCGCCGGCTATATAGAAAATATTGTTAAAAGCGGTTATGAGATTACAGAAAAAGGCAGGATGCGCCCTGTGCGCTACGGTGATTTCTGCGTGCTGCTCAGAGCTGTAAAGAATACCGCTCCCATGTACTATGCCGCTCTAAAAAAACGCGGAATTCCGGTTGCTTCGCCTGCTGACTCCCAATTTTTCTCGACGCGCGAAATCTCGTTTATACATTCGCTTCTGCGCGCTTTGGACAATCCGCTTTCAGATGTGCCGCTTGCCGCCGTGCTGATGTTTCCGGTGTTCGGCTTTACTGCCGACAATTTGGCGGGAATGAGGATTGCAAGGCGCGAAGAACCGTTATTTACGGGGCTTTGCGCGCTTGCGCGCGACGGCGATAAAAAGGCGGGCGCGTTTATGGAGCTGTTTACGCGTATGCGAAACGAGGCGTCAAGGCTTACGATAGGCGAGCTGCTGTTTTACCTTTATGACGAAACCGGAATTATGAGCGTGGTTTCGGCTATGGACCACGCCGCGGAGAGACGGCGCAATCTGCTTGCGCTCTTAAACCTTGCTAAGGAATACACAAACGGCAGGGAAAGCTCGTTGGGCGGCTTTACGCGTTTTCTGAATAAGGCGCGCCTTAGCGGAAAAAGCGTTGAAAGCACAAGCGGTGCGGAGTTCTCCGAACACGAGGTAAAGATAATGTCCATTCATAAAAGCAAGGGGCTTGAATTTCCGGTGGTTATTCTCGCCGGCTGCTCAAATAAATTTAATACGAATTATGAAAAGGAAAATCTGCTTATAGACCGAAAGACGGGGATAGGGATGCCGCGGCGCGATATACCGACCCTCTCAAAATACAGAACAGTTCCGTTTACCGCCGCGCGCCTCAGTATCGGGAAAACCGAAAAAGCCGAGGAATTAAGGCTGCTCTACGTTGCGATGACGAGAGCAAAAGAAAAACTCGTAATGCTGTCTGCAAAATCCGAAAAATCCGATTTTTCTTTCGTTGATAATATGATTGACGCACAGGGAGAGGCGTATCCCTTCGCGATAAGAAAAGCGCGCTCGTTTTATGAATGGCTCGTCTGCGCGTTTTTGAACCACCCCGACGCGCAAATACTGCGCGCGTCGAGCGCAAACGGGATTATTCAAACGCCAAAAAGCGGATTTAAGCTTTCGGTAACGACCGGCAAGCTTGAAGAAAAAGAAATTACAAAGGAAAATACAGAGCGGATATCAACTCCAAACAGTGAGCTTGAAAAGCAGATTAGAGAGCGGATTTCATATATTTATCCCTATATTTCGCTTAAAGGCGTTTCTTCAAAAAGAACGGCATCCTCGCTGACCGAAGACGCCGCCCTGTATTTCGCCAAAAGCAAGCCGTCGTTTGTTTCCGGCACGCCAGACGCGGCGGCGAAGGGTACCGCAGTACACAAGTTCTTGGAGCTTTGTGATTTTAAGGCGGCTTCCCAAAACGCGAAAAAGGAGGCAAGCCGGCTGCTTGAAAGCGGCGCTCTTAATAAAAACGAGTACGAGCTTATAGATTTCTCAAAAATCGAGGGTTTTTTCGCCTCTCCTCTCGGTCAACGGCTCGTATTGTCCGATAAAATTTTAAGAGAATACAAATTCTCTGTTTTCAGGCGTGCGGGCGAGCTTTACGAGGGGCTTGAAAGCGGACCGGCGGACGAGCCGGTAGTCGTAGAGGGCGTTGTTGACTGCGCTTTTTACGAGGACGGCGAGATTGTCCTTATAGATTATAAAACCGACAGGATAAACGACCTTCAAACGCTTAAACTGCGTTATGAAAAGCAGCTTGACGCTTATAAAAACGCACTTTTGGAATGCGAGGGGCGCCCTGTCAAGGAGGCGTATATATATTCGCTGTATTTATCAGATTTTATAACGGTGTAAAAAACCAAAGCTTGCAGTTGCATTATAAACAATATTAGTATATTATGTATAAATAAGGGGTAAATATATACGATATACCCATAATGTTTTGGAGGATTTATATGAATTATAAGCTTACAAAAGCTCAGGCAAAGGAGCTTTTAGAGAATAAGCTGCTTCACTTTTTCGGCGTTTCGCCCGAGGAGGCGGCGTATGACCATTACTATAAAGCCGTTTCAATGATTTTGCGCGATATGATGTCCGCGGGACGCTCTGAAATAACCGATAAGGCGGACAAGACCGGCAGGAAAAGAGTATATTATCTCTCAATGGAATTTTTAATGGGACGTTCGCTTAAAAATAATTTATATAACTTAAATTTAACAAAGACGTTTGAAGCGGTTTTATCGGATTTTGGCGTAAAGCTTGAGAAGCTTTATGAATGTGAGCCGGACGCGGGTTTGGGCAACGGCGGGCTTGGGCGTCTCGCGGCCTGTTATATGGACGCTTTGGCGGCGGGCGGCTACGCGGCGAGAGGTTACTCCATTCTCTATGAGTTCGGTATATTCAGGCAGAAGCTTGTGGACGGATGTCAGACGGAAATCCCCGATTACTGGCTTCCGGGAGGCGAGGTTTGGCTTACTCAAAGGGAGTCAAGCTCCGTCGAGGTGAATTTCGAGGGAAAGGTGACGGATACATGGGATGAACATTACCATCACGTTGAAATAAAGGACGCAACTGTCATAAAGGCGGTGCCTTATGATATGTTCGTACCGGGCAAAAACGGCAAGGGCGTTTCCGTGCTGCGGCTTTGGAGCGCTCAGGCGCCGGGCTTTGATATGAATTTATTCAATCAGGGCGATTATATGCGCTCTATGGAGCGCCGCGCGATGGCGGAGGTAATCAGCAAGGTGCTTTATCCGTCCGACAACCATCCGGAGGGGAAATCGCTGCGTCTGCGCCAGCAGTATTTCCTTGCCTCCGCTTCGGTGCAGGATATAGTCAGGCATCATTTAAGAGAGTACGGAACGCTTGACAATCTGCCCGAAAAAGTAGCCATACACATAAACGACACGCATCCGACTATGGTCATACCCGAGCTTATGCGCATACTGCTCGACGAGTGCGGCTACGGCTGGGACGACGCGTGGCGGCTCGTCACAAATACCGTGGCGTATACGAACCATACCGTACTCAGCGAAGCGTTGGAGTGCTGGGGAGAGGAGCTTGTAAAGCGCCTTATTCCGAGGGTTTATCAGATTATAAAGGAGATAGACAACCGTTTTCGCGAATATGTTCGGGAGGCTGTCCGTGACGCGGATTATGTCGAGAGGACTGCTATTATTTCCGCAGGGACCGTTAAAATGGCTAACCTTTGCGTTGCGGCATGCCACAGCGTCAACGGCGTTTCCGCGCTGCACAGCGCAATTATAAAAGATAGCCTGTTCAGCGATTTTTATAAGCTCACGCCCGATAAATTCAAAAACGTCACGAACGGCATCGCTCACCGCCGCTGGCTCTGCCAGGCTAACCCCCGTCTCACCGAATTTTTGACCGAGCTTATCGGCGACGGCTTCGTCACGGACGCGTCCGAGCTTATAAGGCTTGAAGAATTTAAAGAAGACGGCTCGGTTCTCGGCAGGCTTCGCGAAATCAAACAGGCGAACAAGGCGGATTTTACCGCCGACGTGCTGAGGAAAACGGGGATTAAGCTTGATACCTCGTCGATATTTGACGTTCAGGTAAAAAGGCTGCACGAATACAAACGCCAGCATCTGAACGCCCTCGCCATTCTTGCCGGATACCTAGCCATAAAAGAAAATCCGAACGGCGATTTTACGCCCCGCACATATATATTCGGCGCGAAGGCGGCTCCCGGTTATTTTGTGGCTCAGAGGATAATAAGCTTTATTCTCGCCCTCGCCGACCTTATCAACAATGACCCCGAAGTGAAGGACCGTATAAAAGTCGTTTATGTGGAAGATTATAACGTAACGAAGGCGGAGCTTATGATGCCCGCCGCGGACATCAGCGAGCAGATATCCTTGGCGGGAAAAGAGGCGAGCGGCACGGGAAATATGAAGCTGATGATGAACGGCGCCATTACCTTAGGCACGCTTGACGGCGCTAACGTCGAAATATACGAGGCGGTCGGCGACGAGAATATGTTTCTGTTCGGCATGACGGCAAGCGAAGCCGAAAAGCTTAAAATTTCCGGATATTCGCCTATGAGCTATTATCAGAATAACGCGGAAATTCACAGGACTGTGGACTTTACGGTACACGGAATAAACGGTAAAAACTTTTCGGATATCGGCGGAACCATTATTCATCACGACCCGTATATGGTGCTTGCCGATTTCGCGGATTACAGAATAGCGGGGCAAAAAGCCGAGCGGACATGGCTCGACAAAGAAAAATGGTCAAGGATGTCGCTTATAAACATCGCGCGTTCCGGTCGTTTTTCGGCAGACAGAGCCGTCGGCGAATACGCGAAAAACATTTGGAATGTTCAGAAAATAAGATAAGCGCATATTTTTGAAAAAACGACTTTAAAATCGCAAAAACTATTGACTTATTTTTTAAATTACTGTAATATTATTTTATAAGTGTGCCGAAAACGCTGTTTTCGCACGTGTATTTTTGAACATAACGTTCAAAACAATGAAAGGGGCAATAAATTCAATGGGAAATAATTGGCTCAAGGCGATTGCCATAATTTTTACAGTAGCGCTTGTTTTTACAATCGTAACGAGTAATTTAGTGTCAATTACCGCAATTTCTGTACTTAAAAAAGCAAAAACAGGCACTGTCGTTAATGGGGACAACACCCCTGATACAACGAAAGCGCCGGACAATGGCAATTCCGGTCAGGTCAACAATCCGGACGCGGGCGACAACACAGGCGACACAACAGCGGCACCGGCGGGCACTGATTCGACAACAGCCTCTGGCGGCACTGCCGGCACAACAGCTTCAGGCGGCACTGCCGGGACAACAGCTTCAGGCGGCGCAAACGCCAACACAAACACATTTTCAAAAGCTGACGCTATTAAATTAATCAATGACGCAACATCAAAAGCAGCCAACGTTAAAGCCGGTTACACTTGGTCAAAGCAATCTGCATATACAGGCGACGGACTTGTCCTTAATGTTCCCGGTTTTGTTGTATCCGGAGTTAATGCTATTCTTGGGAAGCTTGATACCCCTACAAGTATAGATAATGTAGTCGGTAATTTTATCGGGATTGGCGAGCTTAAGGGCGCTGTCACAAAAGGAACAAAAGCAGGTAAATATACCTCAAAAGACGGCGACTTTAAGGAAACTGAGTATCTTGTAGGAGCACAACTCACTGAGGCGGACGTAACCAAGTTTGAAAAGAACGGCGACAAGGTTACATTACATCTATCTGCTTGCACTGAACCCATTAGAGACAAGAAAAGTTCTATTTCAAGATTAACTAATGACTTTATGAC
>CAZQXZ010000102.1:0-7568 GCA_964597515.1 uncultured Eubacteriales bacterium
CTGCCGCTTGCGGTACCGCTGCGCCCCTCAAAATTGCGGTTGAACGTACGAAGCGATACGCCGTCTGTCTGCGGAGCCTGACCCATACCGATGCACGGACCGCAGGCGCTTTCAAGAATTCTTGCGCCCGAACCGATAATGTCGGACAGCGCGCCGCAGGACGCGAGCATATTAAGAACCTGCTTTGAGCCGGGAGCAATCCCGAGGCTGACGTCCGGATGCACCGTTTTCCCCTTTAATATTTTCGCGACTTTGAGCATATCAAGAAGCGAGGAATTTGTGCACGAGCCGATAAGCACCTGATTTATAGCGATTTCACCGATTTCGGATACCTTTTTAACGTTGTCCGGCATATGAGGCGCGGCGGCGAGAGGCGAAAGAGAGGACAAATCAATGTCAATTATTTCCGAGTAAACCGCGTCTTTGTCGGCTTCCAGTTCTATAAAGTCTTTTTCTCTGCCCTGAGCTTTGAGAAACGCAAGCGTTACCGCGTCCGACGGGAATATGGAGGACGTCGCGCCAAGCTCCGCGCCCATGTTGGTAATTGTCGCCCTTTCGGGGACGGAAAGCGTCTTAATTCCCTCGCCGCCGTATTCAATGACCTTGCCCACGCCGCCTTTGACGGAAAGAATTCTGAGTACTTCAAGAATTACGTCTTTCGCAGAAACGCCGCCTCTCAGTTTTCCGGAGAGGTTTATCTTTACGCTTTCGGGCATCGCCAAATAATAGGCGCCGCCGCCCATGGCGACCGCCACGTCAAGACCGCCCGCCCCGATTGCGAGCATGCCTATGCCGCCGCCCGTCGGGGTGTGGCTGTCAGACCCGATAAGCGTTTTGCCCGGTGCTCCGAAACGCTCCAAATGCACCTGATGGCATATGCCGTTCCCTGGGCGCGAAAATCTTACCCCGCGCTTTTTGCACACGCTCTGTATAAAGCGGTGGTCGTCGGCGTTCTCAAACCCTGTTTGCAGCGTGTTATGGTCTATATACGCAACGGAAAGCTCGGTTTCGACCCTGTTTTTGCCCATCGCCTCGAATTCAAGATACGCCATCGTACCCGTCGCGTCCTGAGTGAGGGTTTGGTCGATTTTTATGCCGATTTCCCGCCCTTCTCTCATCTCTCCCGAAACGAGGTGGTTTTTGATTATTTTTTGACACAGTGTAAGTCCCATATGTTCTCCTTGCACAAAACTTGTTTACTTTTTTAACAATATTATTTTATCTGTATACCTGCTGTTTGTCAATCGTTTTAATAAAATTTTATAATTCTTAACAATTGCTCTTTTTAAAATTATATGTTAATATATATTGTCAAAGGGTTATTATTATATTATTCCCGGGCAATACTTCATTTAGAAACGGGGTATTTGTTATGAGGAATTTTTATAATGATTTCACGGCTCCCGCCCAGCCTGTTCCCGAAGCGCCGTCGGGTGGCTCTGAGGAAGAAGAACAAAGCGGGCAGGCAGGGCAGGACGGAAGCGTCACCGTAAACAAGAATGGCAGCTATATTCACTGCCTTACGATAATCGGTCAGGTGGAGGGTCATTATACGCTGCCGCAGAGCAGCAAGACTACAAAATACGAGCATATCATCCCGCGTATCGTTATGGTTGAGGAAAATCCCGATATAAAAGGGCTGCTCTTAATCCTGAATACAGTCGGGGGCGACATAGAGGCGGGGCTTGCGATAGCTGAGCTTATAGCGGGGATGTCAAAACCCACGGCTTCGCTCGTTTTAGGCGGCGGACATTCGATAGGCGTACCTCTAAGCGTTGCGGCGAAGAAATCTTATATTGTACCGTCGGCGGCAATGACCATTCATCCGATAAGGCTTAACGGCGTAGTCCTCGGGGTTCCTCAGACTCTTGACTACTTCAACAAAATGGAGGAGCGCGTGACCCGTTTTGTATGCGCAAATTCAAATATTAAGCCCGAGCGCTTCCGCGAGCTTATGAAAAAAACCGACGAGCTTGTACTCGATATGGGTACCGTGTTAAGCGGCGAGGAGGCGGTGCGGGAGGGTATTATCGACGCGATCGGAACCCTTTCGTCCGCGCTGTCGGGAATATGCGAACAAATTTCATCGGGGGAGAAATAGATATGGAAATATTAAAAGCCTTAATCCTCGGCTTGGTTCAGGGGGCGACGGAGTTCCTGCCCGTTTCGAGCAGCGGGCATCTTTCGCTCTTTCAGCATTTCCTCGGGATGTCGGGAGAGGGGTCGCTGCTGTTTTCAGTAATGCTTCACTTAGGTACGCTCGCGGCGGTTTTAATTGTTTATTATCAAACAATCTGGGAGCTGATTTTAGAGGCGGTAAGTTTGATAAAAGACATAGTACATAAAAAATTCCGCTCCAAAAAAATGTCGCCCGCAAGGCGTATGCTCATAATGCTTTTTTTCTCCTGTATACCGCTTTTGTTGCTCTTGGTACCGGCGGGGAAGGATACGCTTCTGCTTGACAGAGTTTCTGCTTTTTCCGAGGACACGAGCATTCTTGCCGAGGGCGTATGCTTCATTTTTACGGCCCTGCTGCTGGTGTCCGGCAGTTATCTTTCAAAAACAAGACGGTCAAATAAAAAAATAAACACCGCGGAGGCTCTGGCGATAGGCGCGGCGCAGGCTCTCGCCGCGGCTTTTCCCGGAATATCACGCTCGGGGGCGACTATTTCCGCGGGGCTTATTTGCGGAGTTGCGAAACAGTATATGATAAAATACTCGTTCATTCTCGGCATACCCGCGATACTCGCCGCCAATGTGTTTGAGTTCAAGCATGCGCTTGAAGCGGGCGAAACGGTAAACCCTCTGCCGCTTGTCGTCGGAGTCGTTACCGCCGCCGTCTTTGGCGTTTTCTGTATCAAGCTGCTTAAATGGATACTTAAAAAGGATATGTTCAAATATTTCGGATATTATTGCTTTGTTATAGGCGTTATTACCGTAATAATCGCTCTTGTTGAAAAATATACCGGAGCATATATAGGAATACAGTAAAAGAAAAGGGGATAAAACGCAATGTCGGCAAAAAAAACAACCGCGAAAAAACCGTCTAAAACGACGCCGTCAAAAGGCTCGGCTTCAAAGACGGGCACTAAGAGCGCGCAGAGAAACGAATCTAACGCGGAGGCGAAGCGGCAAATATTTGCCATTGTGCTGTTAGCGGCGTCCTTGCTGCTTTTGGCGATTGTTTTTATTCCGGCGGGAGGCGCGTGGAACTGGCTTAGAATTGTCTTGTTCGGTCTTTTCGGTTTTGCCGCGTATATATTGCCCGTTATCCTCATATGCCTTGATATAATGATATTGATGGGAAGAATGTCAAACAGGCTCGCATATAAAATAGCCGAAGCTCTTGTGCTGATGTCCTTACTCGTCGCCTTCGTGCATATCGTAAAATATGACGCCGCGACAGCGAAGCCGTTCGGCGAGCAGTTTTTAGACGCCTTCAATACATACAGGTTGGGACAGTCCACAGCCGGGTCCGGCTGCTTGGGCGCGCTCATAGGCGGGGGAATTCTCGCGATTACCGGCGGCGACAAGCTGACGGCGGGGATTATCGTAAGCCTGCTGCTGTTTGTTTTTCTGATGCTTTTTACCGGAACGACTCTTATCAATCTTTTTAACGGCATAAAAAAGCCCGCGAAAAAGCTTGAGGAATACACCGAGGATAAAATAGATATGTTCCGCGAGGCGGCTTCGCGCTCACACGAAAGCGACGACGATTTTGAAGAGCTTGCCGCGGCGGCGGACAAGGCAAAGCAAAAAAGAAAAGGCGGCGACAAAACGCAAAGCACATATATAAGCTCTGATATAGACATCCCTCTTGACTCGAAGCCCACAAAGGATATGGGTATCGACAGCATTTTTTCAGAGACGGACAGCGGCAAGTCGCAGGGAAAAAAAGAGCCGCCCGCGTTTTTAAGGTTGATTAACGACGCGGACGCGCGCGGGGACAAAGACGATGCGGACGCACAAAACGCTTTCGCGAGAGCGCAGGACGAAAAGAAAAAGGCGAAGGCAAAGCTCCTGTCCGAAACCTCGCAGCGGCAAGAGGATGAGGATAATTCGGCAAAGATAAATAAGGATTATATACTTCCTCCTCTGGATTGCCTGAAAGAGCCGCTATATAAAGGGAACGCCGATTACAGCGAGGAGCTTCAAAGCAACGCGAAAAAAATCGTGCAGACCCTGAACAGCTTCGGGGTATCTACAAAAATTGTGGATATCTGCCGAAGCCCGTCGGTCACGCGTTACGAGCTTCAGCCCGACCCGGGCGTAAAAATCAGCAGGATAACGAGCCTTGCGGACGACCTCGCGCTAAACCTTGCGGCGGCGGGTGTCAGGATTGAGGCGCCCATTCCGAACAAATCGGCGATAGGTATAGAAGTACCCAACAGAGAAAGAAACATCGTGCTGCTGCGCGAGCTTATCGACACCGCGCAGTACAGGAGCGCGAAATCCATGCTCAACGTCGCTTTGGGAAGGGACATTCAGGGTACGCCGACTTACGCGGATATCGCCAAGATGCCCCACCTTTTAATAGCCGGAACCACAGGCTCGGGCAAATCTGTATGCCTGAATACAATGATTATAAGCCTTCTGTTCAATGCGAAGCCGCAAGAGGTCAAGCTTATACTGATTGACCCGAAGATGGTTGAGTTTACTGTTTACAACGGAATTCCGCACCTGCTTGTTCCGGTGGTTTCAGACCCGCGCAAGGCGTCGGGCGCGCTGAGCTGGGCTGTTATGGAGATGGAAAAGAGATATAAGCTTTTTTCGGAAAACGGTTCGAGAAACTTGCAGGGGTACAACGAGTATCTTGAAAGCGCCGGAGAGCAGCCTCTGCCTCAGATAGTGATGTTTATAGACGAGCTGGCGGATTTGATGATGGTGGCGTCGAACGAGGTGGAGTCCTCTATCTGCCGTCTCGCCCAGAAGGCGCGCGCGGCGGGAATGCACTTTGTCGTGGCGACGCAAAGGCCGTCGGTTGACGTTATCACGGGCATCATAAAAGCTAATATTCCGAGCCGTCTCGCGCTTTCCGTATCGTCGCAGGTGGATTCGAGGACGATACTCGACTCCGTCGGCGCCGAAAAGCTGCTCGGCAACGGCGATATGCTGTTTTGCCCTGTCGGTATGGCAAAGCCCATAAGGCTTCAAGGCGCGTATATTTCGGATTCCGAAATTGAGGCCGTCACGGAGCATATTAAGGCTCAGGAAAAGACCAACTACGACGACGAGGTTATGGAGGAAATCGAGCGCCAGGCGGCTGTTGAGGGCAAAAGGAAAAAAGGCGCGGACGCCGCCCAGTTTATGGGAGGCGCCGACGAGTCCGATGAATATCTTCCCAATGCCGTCGAGGTGGTGGTAGAGGCAGGAATGGCGTCCACTACGCTTTTGCAGAGAAAGCTGAAACTCGGCTACGCGAGAGCGGCGCGGATTATAGACGAGCTTGCCGAAAGGGGAATAGTGGGACCGTTCGAGGGCAGTAAGCCGCGCAAGGTACTGATTACAAAAGAGCAGTGGTATGAGATGAGAGCCTTTTCCCCCTCGCAGCCCGCCCAGGTAACTTATGAGGACGTTCTTTCGGAGAGCGAGCCTTATGACGATGAAGATGAGAAAAATGAGCCGAATTATTTCGGAGGCTATACGAGCGTTAATTACGAGGATGTTTACTCAAGCTCATACGACGGCGACGATGAGCCTGACGGAGGTTAATATTTTTAATAAAGGTTGATTTTCCGCGATATAAATGGTAAAATATATGTATACAAATCTGATATCGGCGTTTTGCGCCCGATATGAGGCACTTTCAGGAGGTGGACGTAATGACCGATAAAACAATCCAGTTCTCCATTAAAGACGAGCATGAAAGAGAAATGAGAGCGACGCTTCTTGCGGTTTTCGACGCTTTGCGCGAAAAGGGTTATAATCCGGTGAGTCAGCTTGTCGGCTACATTCTGTCCGAGGACCCGACCTATATAACCACGCACAACAACGCGCGCAGCTTGATACGCAGGATAGACCGCGACGAGTTGCTGCAATCTATGCTGAAAGCGTATCTGGAAAAATGAACGGAGTGTTTTTAATTGGCTGAAAAAGAAACAAAAGAATTTTTGACATATAAGGGCAGACCGCTCGTCAGAAACGGCAACACGCTCTACTACGGGCATATGTCGGACGACTTTGTAATTATGCTGACTATCGGCGGGACGAAAAAGGTGGGAGACCTCGACGTCGCCGATAAGGTGACGGTTTCGCTTATCAATACGGACCCGGACGTCCGCCCGAAGGATAAAATCGTCAAAAAGAGCGAAAAGAGCGGGCTGTGGTCAGCAATGGACATCGGCTCCATATGGCTCGAACGCGCCTTGTCGCAGAAATGATTGAAAAAGAAAAGCCGCCGCGAAACGGTTTTGTTTTGCGGCGGCTTTTACTTTTTAAGGTTTTACGGAATTTGCCGCCCGGCTCAAAACATTTCCTCGTCGTCGTCCGTAAAAATATTCTCAATCTCATCAATTAGCTCCTCGAGGAGCTTAATTTGATTTTTTATGCCTTTTTCAAGGTTGGGATAGGAGCGGAAAAGGTGGCGCGTGGGTTTGAGAAATTTAGCCTTGCCGGGTACCTGGAATTTTTTGAACTGAGAGTTGAAATCGATTAGCTGGTCTTTTATCTCCTTGGAAAAATCCTTGGCGGCTTTTGTGCTTCGGTATTGAATAGCGTCCATTTTGTTGCCGACGGTCGAAAAGAAGACTTCCGCGCCTTTCGCGATTTTGTCCGAATATTTCTGGAGCTTCACCGAGAAATCCCTGAATTTCAGCGCGTTGCGCACGGTGTTTATAAGGTCTATCACGAATATTGTTAAAATGACAAGGAGTATGTTGTTTCTCTGCGGAACAGATATCAGTTTATTTAACAGAGCGTAAATATGTGAATGGGCGACCTGTACGAAAATTACCGACGCCAGCCCCCAATATAACGTGTGCATAAGGCATATTCTGCCCTGGATGTTAAATTTTTTGCCCGAATAATCCCACCACCGCGCGTTAAAGAGTTTTTCCATTATATAGCTTGTGATGAACTCGACTATGTCGCAAAGTACCATCCCCATCCCGAAAACGATAAGCGTGTTCCAATACCATTTATCAGTATAATGCGAGAACGGGACGATGAAAATCATCATTACAACGGCTCCCGTGCCGTAAATCGGGCATATGGGACCCTTTAAGAAACCCCTGTTAATCCATTTTTTCGCGGCCACGGAGCAGTATATAGACTCAACAAACCAGCCCATTGCGCTGTACAGAAAGAAATAAAAAACGTATTCGAGAAACGTGTTCATATATTCAGCCCCGCTTCCTCAGAGAACTTTTTTCTGATTTTTTCCGACTTGGAGCAGGCTATTTCTATTGCGGCGCAGTATTTGTCCATCGCGATAACCACCCAGCCCTCCGGATACTTCGGAGGAATTACAGTCAGCGGCCACATATGGCGTTTGATGATATTTTTCTGCTTGTCGGAAACGGTGCCGCACAGAAGGTACGCGTTTTTGAGAGCGAAGCCGGGGTGACGGT
>CAZQXZ010000103.1:0-7511 GCA_964597515.1 uncultured Eubacteriales bacterium
AGTGGAAAACGCCGACAATATCCTTGTTATCGACGACGGGAAAATCTCGGAGGAAGGCAATCACGCGGAATTGCTTAAAAAAGAGGGGCTATATTACAGTATTTACCACTCGCAGTTTGAGGTTTGATAAAAAAACAGGCATACCGTAAAAACGGTATGCCCGAAATATTTCGCGTTACTGTTCTATAGCGTAGATACTTACCTTTGTGCGGTACTTGCCAAAACGCTCGAAACTCACCCTGCCGTCCGAGAGGGCGAAAAGAGTGTCGTCCTTGCCCTTGCCTACGTTGAAGCCCGGATGAATTTTGGTTCCCCTCTGCCTTACGAGGACATTTCCGGCAAGGACAAACTGCCCGTCTCCGCGCTTGACGCCGAGTCTTTTGGACTCGGAATCACGCCCGTTGCGGGTCGAGCCGCCTCCTTTTTTATGGGCGAACAGCTGAATATTTATCTTTAACATTTTGTTACCTCCGTATATACTATCTCAATATTTTTCGGGTACTGACCTGAGAGCTGCGAAAGATGAAGCTCGAGTCCCGACATAACGGTTTTTGCCTTATCGGCGTCCGACTTAGGAATACTTACTTCCATATAGCCGTCTTTTACCTCGGTCTCGGCTTGGATTTCTAAAATCTCGGTAAGGGTGTTGGCCGCCATATAAGCGGCTGACGATACGGCTGCGCAGACGATATCAGTTCCGCTTTTGCCGCAAAGGGCGTGTCCCTGTACCCTGAAGCCTAAGAGAGACCCTTTCGTACCGAGAAAAGAAATGGTAATCACTTTGGTTTTTTAGCCTTAATTCCGGTGATTTCCACCTTAGTATAAGGCTGCCTGTGACCCATCTTGCGTTTTGAATTCTTCTTGGGCTTGTAGGTCTGAACAGTAATTTTTTTACCCTTGCCGTTCTTTAAGACCTTAGCCTTGACAAAAGCTCCCGCGACATACGGAGAGCCGACGGCTACGTCGCCGTCCGAACCTAAAGCGACGACCTTGTCGAAGGTTACCCCGGAGTCCTCCTCGGCATTCAGCTTTTCGATGAAAATGACGTCGCCGTTTTCCACCTTATACTGTTTCCCGCCGGTTTCGATGATTGCGTACATTTTTAACCTGTCCTTAATATAAGTCTCGCTATCGAAGGCACATAAATGTTTGTGGGTTAAAACCCGCCCGTAATACGCGGCAAAGCGTATTCTAACAATAAATCAGGTCATTGTCAATACTTTTCGGAAAAAGAAATGTAAAAGATATTTACCGAAGCCTATGGCACTGCAGCCTCGGAAAAGCTTGCCTCAACGGTTTTGGGAAAGGATAAGCATGCTTAATCCGTCAAATTAAAAAGTACTTTTATTGACATACAGGAATATTTTGTGTAATATTGTTAATGAAAAAGGAGGGTTTAATTTGTTTAAACACTTAAAAAAATCGCTTTCAGTTTTTATTTGCCTATGTCTTGTCATTACCGCAACGGTAACATTGGCGGGTGCGTCGTTTTCGGGCGACAGTTCCCCTTTCACCGAAGCGGTCAGCACAAGCGGCGCCTTGGGCTCGAGTATCATCAGAATTATCAATATTGTTGACCACTTTATGACATATTCTTACGGGGATTTGGGAGGGCGCAGCTACCAAAGCGTAGCGGTGGAGCAAATATTAACGGTCTTGCTCGCGGACAAGTTCTCGTCGGTGGACGACGTGTTCGCAAACCTCGAGAAGCAGAGGGAAAACAACGCCGCCTCCGAAGTTGAGGATTATTACGCGTTGCTTTTTGACATTGATGTATACAAATATGAATACACCTTTGCGGATACGGGTATATCCAAAACAATCGAGGTCGGAGTATTCAACGATAAGACGGATGAAGAGCTGACGGGTGACGAAGAGTACATACTGTACTTCCATGGCGGCGCGTTTGTCGACGCTCCGCTTCCGTTCCATTACTGGTTCTGCTCGCGTTTGGCGGCTCTTTCGGATGCAACGGTCATTATGCCTATGCAGCTTATGGCGCCCGAATATATATATACGGAGTCCTATGAGCTGTCCATTGCTCTTTATGAGGACCTTATTGAATGTATTGACCCCGCCGACCTTACGCTGATGGGCGATTCCTCCGGCGGAAACTACGTTGTATCCATGGGGCTGCAGCTCAGGGATAAGGGTATCGCTCTGCCGTCCAATATAGTAGCCTTCTCACCCTGGCTGCATATGTCCTCGACCGACCAGGAGCTTCTTTTCCTTGCCCAGTCGGGAATTGACCCGATGATCGTATACTGGGCGGCTATTATGAAAGCCGCGACCTTTGTCGGTATAGACGTCAGCAGCGTCACCTCAGAGCAGGAAGCCGCCGATTTGGTGCTTCAAATTCCGGATGACAATGTATATCTTAATCCGTATAACGCCGATTTCACAGGTATGCCGCCTATAACCATCTTCACGGGAACGCACGAGGTGCTCGTGGGAGACTCACGTAATTTCATAGCAAAAATGGAGTTAGCTTACGGTGAGGACGCGGTAGTCCGTCATATGGAGGGCGAGACCTGGGACGGCTCGGACGTGATGTTCCACTACTATGAATATGAGGGAATGAACCACACCTTCCCGCTGTTCCCGATACCCGAATCCGTTCAGGTTATAGGGCAGATAGCCGACATTATAAAATAAGCGTAATCAATAAAAACGACCGCCTAGACCGGCGGTTGTTTTAATTTAAAGGTTTGGGAATTTATACTTTTCAGATTGCCGTGAAAAGAATTGACTTTTTTCGTTTTTTAATATAGAATAACAAAGCGCTGGAGTGGGCAGTCGCGTCAGAAATGATGAGGAAAGTCCGAGCTTCATACGGCAGGATAGCGGCTAACGGCCGCCGAGGGCAACCTTAGGGAAAGTGCAACAGAGATATACCGCCTCTTTTAGAGGTAAGGGTGGAAAGGTGAGGTAAGAGCTCACCGGCTGTTCGGGAGACCGGATAGTCCTGCAAACCCTATCCGAAGCAACACCGACAGGAGTTATCAGCCGGATTTATTCTCCGAAGGGTGGCTTCAGGCCTGCGGCGACGCAGGTTTTAGACAGATGATTGCCTTAAAAGACAGAACTCGGCTTACAGCTCCAACGCGCTATGCTTCACATTAGTGAAGCATTTTTGTTTTTAACACAATTTCGGCTCGGGCATATACTGTATAGAGGTGTTTTATATGTCAGACCTTCTGTGCCTAATATTTTCACTTATCGGGATTGTATTTCTTTTGTATTACATAATGTTCAGGCTCTTTATGTGGGGGGAGAAGGGCGGAGTGTTCGTCATTCCGCTGTATGCGTCGGAAAGGGAGCCGAGGACGAGGATACGAAATATTAAAAAGCTCTTTGAGATTACGGGATTTGATAAAATCACCACTTCGGTAATAGTGGACTGCGGTGTGCGGAAAAGCGACGTCGAAGCGCTAAAATGTATGTACAGAAACGACGAGAGGATGTTTTTCTGCGGCGAAGCGGAGCTTGGCAGCGTCTTGGACGCGCTCGGAAAACGGTACGAGTAGGCGAACTGCTCCGAACAAAGGTTGATAATCCGAAGGAAATGCTGTGCGAAATAGAAAAATTTATACCGAAAACAGTGGTAAAAATTAAAAATCCAACTTTCCGCGCACTCATCATCGGACGGTATACTATAAATAATGCTATAACTATGGTGATGATAAATAAAGATACCGATGCAAAACAAACCGCACACAGTAACAAAATACTGTGTGCGGTTACTCTCTTATAATTTAGCGGCTTAAAATAGTTAAACAACACAAAACTCACACATTGTTATAAACTTGTGTGCAAAAACTACTTGAATATATGGAGACTGAATGGTAGAATATTTTCAAACACAAACACACTATTTTGTGTAAGAAATGTCGGTGAGTAAATGGAAAGCCTTCACTAAAAAATTAGCACTAAAAGTGATGATTTTAAGACGGTATTAACTGTTATCAAATCTTTTTTAACCGAACCATATGTTGCCGCACTTGGAAATGAAAGTTTTGAAAAAACTGGACTTCTGCAACGAAAAATGGATTTGAACAATATAGTCCGGTTTATAGAACATGTAATATGAGATAATATTTAGATTATAAAATTATAAACCTGTCGATAGTGAGTATAGTACTAAAATATGCCATATTTGAATTCATTTAATAATATTAAGGATGTGGATTTTTATGCCTTGGTATAAGAAAACGTGGGCTGCTGTGCTCTTTATATTTATTTTTCCGCCTGTTGGAATATATTTAATTTGGAAATATAATAACTCGTTATCAACTAAAATCATTTTGACTGTCATCGGAGTGTTTTTCTTAATAGTACAAATACATGGTCTTTCAGATACAAATTTGCATGATGAAAGCTCAAATAAACCTAATTTGCAGGTTGCCGGAGAATTAAGCGATATTATAGATATGTCTACTGCAGCAGATTTAGAGACTGAGGTTGCCGAAACAAATATAAATGAATTTTTGCATACAACCGTTGTTTCAACAAGTACTGCGGAAACTGAACCCTCAAAAGCTCCCGTAACAACAAGGAGAGCGGAAAGCACGACAAAAAGCTCTAAAACAACCTCGAATAATAAAGAAACAACAAAAACCACACAAGCAACACCGAAAAATACAACGACAACAAAAACCACACAAACGACATCGAAGAATACTACAACTACGAAACCTAAGACGAAACCTATCAGTGGCAATACAAGCTACACTTTTAGGCGTAATGAAAACGCCACTATTTCTATAAAAGGTAATCCCGGAACAGAATATGAGATCAAGGTTATTTATCCGTCTGGAACAGTGAGTACAGCAGAAGGACTTGGAATGAAAACGGCTGACTCAAATGGAAATGTTTCGTGGACATGGCATATTGGCGGAAGAACAAATCCGGGAGAAGGTACTGCACGAATATCCGGCGGGGGAGCGGAGTATAAGGTTTCTTTTGAGGTAGTAGTAGAATAGGATTTTTACTTTTATAACGAAATTGCGCGAAGAATGGTTATACCTTTTTGACGTGTTGATGACCTCGCCGTCGGAAGCTGTGTCCGTAAGGCTTGCGGAGGTCTGCGCCGCTGTGTCGGACGAGAGTTCGCCGCCCCCCGACGTGCTTTCGGAAACAGGCGGGATATATGAAGCAGCCGGAGGTATTTGACTGATTATTTTTTCGGCAAATCCTTTAAAACCGCTTACAGAGACGAGCAGCAGGACGAACAGGCAAACTGTAAGGATTAAAAGCGCGATAAGCGAAATAAAAACGGTTTTTAACGCTTTGGATTGTTTATTTGGCTTTTTCATTATAATATTACCTTATATTAAAGAGCCTTCGGGCGTTCGCGGCGGTTTGTTCAAGTATTTCCCGAACGCCCGTACTTCTTGTTTCAGCTATTTTTTGCGCGGTTATCGGTATAAAGGACGAGTCGCACCTTTTGCCTCTGTGGGGTACGGGAGTCATATACGGGCAGTCTGTCTCAATAAGGAGCCTGTCGTCCGGAACACAGGCGGCGACTTCGAGCGGCTTTTTAGCGTTTTTAAATGTGACGGCTCCGCCCAAGCCTATGTACATCCCGAGAAACAGTGCCTCGCGCGCGGTTTGCGCGCTGCCAGAAAAGCAGTGCAGGACGCCTTTGGGCATAAACTCGCTTAGTATTTCAAGCGTGTCGGCGTGAGCCTCCCTGTCGTGGATGATAACGGGCATATCAAGCTCTTTGGCAAGATAAAGCTGTTCGCAAAATACTTTTCTCTGAATGTCGCGCGGTGAAAAATCGTAGTGGTAGTCAAGCCCTATCTCGCCGACTGCGACAGCTTTTTTATCGGCGAGGAGCCGTCTTAAAGAGGGAATGTAATCGCCTTTTGCCTGTGCCGCCTCGTGAGGGTGAATACCGGCGGCGAAATATATGAAAGGATATTCGTTTGCGAGGGCGCGGCTTTTTTCACAGTCCTCGATATCCGTCGAGCAGTTAATAACGCCGCAAACGCCCGCCTCCGAAAGGGAAGCGAGCAGTTCGTGCCTGTCAGTATCGAACGCGCTGTCTGTATAGTGCGCGTGAGAATCAAAAATGCTGTCCATAACGGCTATCGGATTTTTACGCCGACGGGCATATCGTCGGCAAAAAGGACTCTTACGTCATTTTCACCGCAGTCCGCCGCCAAAATCATACCCTTGCTCTCTATTTTGCACAAGGTGGCGGGTTTAAGATTGTATACAAGAATGATTTTCCTGCCCACAAGCTGTTCGGGGCTGTACCACCCGGCTATTCCCGAGGCGACGGTGCGCGGTTCTTTTGACCCGTCGCTGAGAGTCAGTTCAAGCAGCTTTTTCGCGTTTTTAACCGGCTTGCAGTCAATAATCTCGGCGACTCGCAGGTCAATTTTCGAGAAGTCCTCAATGCCTATCAAGGCGAGTCCCTCATCCTTTGCGGGAGCTTCCTTCTCTAAGGCTTTTTCTATTTCGGCGAGCGCTTTTTCCGGCTCAAGGCGGGAAAATAAAGGCACAGGCTCGCCGACTCTGTTATGCGGTTTTATGGCTCCGAATTCATTGAGAGAGTCGAAGGTGTTTATGTCGCATCCGATTTGCGAGAGGATTTTTTCACCCGTTTCCGGCATAAAAGGTGTGATAAGCACGGCTATAAAGCGTATACTTTCGAGCAGATTGTAAAGCACGGTTCCCAGCCGTTCTTTTTTATCCTCATATTTAGCTAAAATCCAGGGCATTGTCTCGTCTATATATTTGTTGCTCCTTTTGGCTATGGCGAAAATCTCATCAAGGGCGTCGCTGATATGGAAAGTGTCCATATGAGCACAGACCTTCCCGGGCGCGCCCAAAGCCAGCTCTTTCAACTCACTGTCAACAGGCTCGGCGCTTACGGGCGGCTGTATTACGCCGCCAAAATATTTATTGAGCATCGCCACGCTCCTGTTAACGAGATTTCCCAGCGTATTGGCAAGCTCCGAGTTGAACCGCTCTATGATTGTGGCGGGGGTAAGCGAGCCGTCCGCGCCGTGGGGCATCTCTGAAAGCAGATAATAGCGCACGGCGTCCACTCCGAAAAAGCTGACCAAATCGTCGGCGTAAATCACGTTGCCCTTGGACTTTGACATTTTATCGCCGCCCGTTAAAAGCCACGGATGACCGAAAACCTGCTTAGGCAAAGGCTCGCCCAGCGCCATTAGTATTATAGGCCAGTAAATGGTGTGAAAGCGCAATATGTCCTTGCCGATGATATGGACGTTTGCAGGCCAGTATTTACGGTAGAGGCCGCTGTTCTCTCCGGCGTCGTAGCCGAGCGCCGTTATATAGTTTGAAAGGGCGTCCACCCAAACGTAAATGATGTGAGACTCGTCAAAGGGCACGGGTATTCCCCATTTGAAGGAGGTCCTTGATACGCATAAATCCTGTAAACCGGGTCTGATAAAATTGTTGAGCATTTCTCTTTTGCGGCTTTCGGGATAAATGAAATCGGGGTTGTTCTCTATGTGTTCCTCAAGCCGTTT
>CAZQXZ010000104.1:0-7480 GCA_964597515.1 uncultured Eubacteriales bacterium
AGTACCTCCGCTCCGGACTTCCACCGGTTAGATTTATGCCATACTCGGCGCACATAACAAAGGAGACTGTTTTATCAAAAAACAGCCTCCCTTGTTTTTATTCGTCTTTCGGCGGCTCCGGCGCTATGACGACGCCCGGCTCAGCGGTCTTTTCGTCCTCCGTCGCCTTTGCTTCCTCCGTCGCCTTTGCTTCCTCCGTCGCCTGCTCCGGGTCGCGCCCCTCCATAATTGCGTAGAACTCGGGGCCGTCTATTTTTTCCTTTTTGAACAGGTAATCGGCTACGGCGAGAAGCTTATCCATATGCTCGCCGAGGGTTTTTTTACATTCGTCGTAGCATTCGCTGACAATCCTCTTTACCTCGGCGTCTATCTGCGACGCCACCGTTTCGGAAAAGTTCCTGATATGGCTGTAATCCTTGCCGAGGAAAACCTCGTCGTTTGTGTTGCCGAGTGAAACCGGTCCGAGAACCTCGCTCATCCCATACTTTGTTACCATGCGTCTGGCTATCTCCGTAGCTCTTTCGATATCGTTAGAGGCGCCGCTGCTGATGTCGGAAAGAATGAGCTGCTCGGCGACGCGCCCGCCCAGCAGGACGACGATGCTTTCAACCATATACTTCTTTGTCGTATATGTGACGTCCTCCTCCGGACGGTGGAGCGTATAGCCGCCCGCCATTCCCCTGGGTATAATTGAGATTTGCTGCACCTTATCCTGAGTGGGCTGGTAATAAGACACAACGGCGTGACCCGCCTCGTGGTAGCCCGTAATTTTTATATCCTGCTCCTTAATATGCTTCTGCGATTTCTTTTCGGCGCCTATGAGAACCTTTATGGTAGCCTCGTCTATTTCCGACATCGTGATAGCTTTCCTCTTGCGCTTGGCGGAAAGCAGCGCGGCTTCGTTTAGCAGATTTTCAAGGTCGGCTCCCGTAAAGCCTACGGTTGAGCGCGCTATATCCTTTAACACAACGTCGGGCGCTAAGGGCTTGCCGCGGGCGTGTACTTTCAGTATTTCCTCCCTGCCCAAAAGGTCGGGATAGCCTACCGCCACCTGCCTGTCAAAGCGCCCCGGTCTTAAAAGGGCGGGGTCGAGTATATCGTGGCGGTTTGTTGCCGCTATCACGATTACTCCCTCGTTTTTGCCGAAGCCGTCCATCTCGACGAGCAGTTGGTTAAGGGTCTGCTCCCTTTCGTCATGACCGCCGCCCATGCCCGCGCCCCTGTGCCTGCCGACGGCGTCTATCTCGTCTATGAATATTATCGAGGGCGAATTCTTCTTTGCCTGGTCAAAGAGGTCTCTTACTCTCGAAGCGCCCACGCCGACGTACATCTCGACGAAATCAGAGCCGGAAATCGAGAAGAACGGAACGTCCGCCTCGCCCGCGACGGCTCTCGCAAGAAGCGTTTTACCTGTTCCGGGAGGACCGACAAGCAGCACGCCCTTGGGTATTCGCGCCCCAAGCTCGTTAAACCTTGAAGGCTCCCTTAAAAACTCTACAATCTCCGCAAGCTCCTCTTTTTCCTCGTCCGCACCCGCCACGTCGGCGAATGTGGTCTTGCGCTTTTCATCTTTGCCGTACTTGACTCTCGCCTTGCCGAAGCTCAAAGCGCGGTTGTTCTCCGAACTTATGGAACTGCCCATCTTCTTGACCATATAAAACGCGAAAATACAGGCGACCGCTCCAATCAGTATAACCGGTAGCATACTCACCCACCAGCTTCTTGCCTCGCCTCTTATATAATCCGCCTTGACAACGCTTTCGGGATGGTCTTCGTTATGCTTGATTACGCTTTCATGGACGTCTGCAATAAATATATTGACATTCGGAACCGTATATTTATAAACGGTACCGGGCTCCTCCCTCAGCGTATAACGCAAAATACCCGAACCGATATTAAGCTCATACTCGGCTATTTTATCTTCGCTGAACAGCCCGATAATTTCGTAATACATCACTTTTTTAACCGCGTTTTGGGACGCAGTATAGTATGAAATCAATAAAATCATTAAAAGCGGTATGACTACATACGGAAGAAACGCCTTCAACTTCTGGTTTTTAACTATGACAGCTCACTCCTTTATTTATCATATATCTCCGGTCTGAGAACTCCTACGAACGGAAGATTTCTGTATAACTCTTGATAATCAAGCCCGTAGCCTACCACAAACTCGTTGGGAACCGCTATACCCACATAGTCGGCGTCTACATTCACCTCGCGCCGCTCAGGTTTGTCAAGCAGCGTGCATATACGGATGCTCGCGGGATTTCTCGCGCGAAGTATCTCGCAGATATAGCTCAATGTCTTGCCGCTGTCAAGGATGTCCTCCACAATAAGAAGCTCCTTGCCCTCCACGCTGTTGTCGAGGTCTTTTATAATCCTGACTATTCCCGAGGATTTTGACGCCGCCCCGTAGCTTGACACGGACATAAAATCAATACGGCAGGGAACGTCTATGGCGCGCATAAGGTCTGCCATAAAGACTATCGAGCCTTTCAGGACGCTGACGAGGAGAAGGTCCTTGCCTTTATAGTCCCCGCTTATCTTACGCCCCAATTCAAGGACGATTTTCTTTAACTCGTCCTCGCCAATCAGAACTTTATCAATGTCGCTTCGCATATATTTTCTCCTTCGACCTTCATAACATTCACCGATTTTTCGTTCGCGGCGTTTTTCGCGTTTACGCCGAACCCCATCACCCACACGACCGCGCTTTTATCAGCCAAAACAGGAATTAAATCCCTGAGCTCTTCGTCTATTTGTTCCTCTGAAAAAAGTTTTTTCAAGGTTTTAGTCACGTTTCTTTTGCCAAGGGTTATCTTGTCGCCCTGTTTTCTGCCTCTCAGAACCAATCCGCCGTGTATACTATCACAATCCACACATTCTTTGATTAACAAACCGTTAATTATTTCACTATTTTCACAGCGCGTGCCGCGCACCCTGAAAAGACCGGTATCGACATAAAACTCAAAGCTGTCAATGGGTATTTCCTCTAGCCTCTCCGGTTTCTTTTCATTATAGAAGATAAGCCTGTTTCCTTTCAGCTCGGTAAAAAGATTTTTTTGAAGCTGAGCCTTGCCGCCGTTTTGAAGGATTTCCTCAACGGCGTTTACCGTATCCTCCTTTTCAGGTCTTTTCCCCGAAATATTTTCAATAACCGCGGCTATCAGTCGTGACCTTACCGGTTTTTCTGCTTCTCTTAATATTCCGGCATTGAATTCATTATCCCTTATCCTCGCTTTTTCCAAAAGAGCGCCGCTCATTTTATTAAGAAACTCATCGTCGCGCGCGGCGAGGCGGCAAAGCTTTGAGGCGGCGAAAACCGCGCCCGAATTTATCGAAAGAAGCACGGGAACGACGTTGTTTCTGATTTTATTGCGCGAATAGTCGTCGCTGAGGTTTGTGCTGTCCGTCATATAGCGAATACCGTTTTCAAGGCAATAACTCTCAATCTCGCCGCGGGAACATTCTATCAGCGGTCTTATGATATGCCCTCTCACGGGGGGAATTCCGCACACGCCTCTAAGCGACGAGCCGCGTGTGATGTTTAATAGCAGCGTTTCAAAATTATCGTTTGCCGTATGCGCCGTAGCCGTCTTATCGGCTTTATACTCTCGGGCTGCCCTGTCAAACAGCTCGTACCGCAGCCTTCGTCCGCACTCTTCAAGACCCTCCTTGGCTTCTTTCGCCAAAGCGGCGCAGTCGGCTCTGTCAAACATACATGGCGCTCCCCACGCTTCGCACAGCTCCCTGACAAAAAGCTCGTCTTTATTGGCCTGTTCTCCTCTGAGCATATGGTTTAAGTGAACGGCGGCGACGGAAATATTCAGCACGCCGCGCATTTCAAGGAGAAGATGAAGGAGCGAAACGGAGTCGGCTCCGCCCGACACGCCGACAACAACAGTTTCGCCCCGTGAAATCATACCGAACTTCTCAATTGTACCGAGAACCTTATTCTTCATCGTCATAAAATCTGTCTCTTACCGTAAACAGCGTATGCTCCGCGTCCCATGTAAGATGTACCGTCCCGGTCGGACCGTGCCGGTTTTTGGCGACTTCAAGCTCCGCCGTATCGACTCTCACATCCTCAGGCCGTTCCTTTTCGTTTTTATAATAACCCTCGCGGTAAAGCAAAAGCACGATATCGGCGTCCTGTTCTATGGAGCCCGAGTCACGAAGGTCGGAAAGCAGCGGTTTCCTTGAAGCTCTGCCGGACTTCGCCTCCGGAGCTCTTGAAAGCTGCGTACAGCATACCACGGGGATTTTTAAATCCTTCGCCATCATTTTAAGATTTCTCGTAATATCGGCGATTTCCTGCACCTTGTTTTCAGTCCTTTTTGAGGAAGCGATAAGCCCGAGGTAATCCACGAACACGCACTCAACGTTTTTAAGCCTTCTGACTTTAGCTTTTATATCGGGAACCGTAATATTCGCCGTTTCGTCAAAATACAGCTCACAATCTTTAAGATACGAGAGAGCCGTGGTCAAATCATACCAGTCATCGCCCGTAAGCTCGCCGCTTTGAAGCTTGCGGCTGCTTATTCTCGCCTCGGTCGCAAGAACCCTTTGCGCAAGCTGTATATTGGACATTTCAAGTGAAAAAAACGCCACTTTTTTGCCCGTTACGCCGATGTTTCTCGCCATATTTAAAGCTATACTCGTCTTTCCGACGCCGGGTCTCGCGCCTATCAGTATCAGGTCGGATTTATTAAGCCCTGAAATAATCCCGTCAAGACCGGAAAATCCGGTTGAAAGGGGCTTGCTCACGTCGCCGTTGTCCGACGTGAGTTCCGCGAGCCTTGTAAAAACCTCGCCCGTAATAAGGTCGCAAAGCCTTTGAAGCGAGAGCGTACTCTTGCCCTTGCGTATATCGTATATTTTCTGCTCGGCGGCGTCAAGAAGCAAGTCGGCGTCCGCGTCCGCTTCCGTCGCCGCCTCGACGATTTCCCTTGAAGCCGTTATGAGGGTTCTGATGTAGTATTTATCTCTGACCACCTTGCAGTACAGCTCAAGGTTCGCCGAGGTGGGCACCGATTTTGCAAGCTGATACAGATAGTTTCTGCCGCCCGCGTCGTCAAAATAGCCGTCGCCTTTCAAGTGCTCAAGGACGAGCAGCGGGTCGATTTTTGTCCCCATTGTGTCAAGCGACATCATCGAGCCGTAAATCGATTTGTGCTGCGGCAAATAGAAATAATCGGGTTTTAGCAGAGGTATTGCCCGCGAGACTGCTTCGGGCTCTATCAAAATCGCCCCGAGTACCGCCTGCTCGGCGTCGAGGCTGTAAGGCATATTCGCCATGCCGATATCTATAGGATTATCCGCCATATGTATTCTCCAAGTCTTTTTTTATTCCCCAACCACAACATAAAACGAAGCGGTGACTTGAGGATGGATTTTAATTTCCGCGCCGTATGTTCCGAACGCTTTGATTTCCTCGGCTGTGATTTTTCTTTTGTCAATTTCAATCCCGAATTGGTTTTTTATTTCAGCCGCTATCTCCTTAGATGTGACCGAGCCGAAAAGCTTGCCGCTCTGTCCCGCCTTAGCCGTAACCTTTACAGTCCTGCCGTCAAGCTGCCGCGCGTTCTCTCTCGCCGCTTCCAGCTCCTCTTTCGCCTTGTGAGCCGTAGCCGCCTCCTTGTTTTTCAGCTCGGTAACAAGCTGGGCGTTAAGCTCGGCCGCCAGTGACCTCGGTATCAGATAATTCCTCGCGTACCCGTCCGATACCGTTGCCTTATCCCCTTTTTTTCCGAGACCTTTTACGTCCTCTTTTAGTATTACCTGCATAAAAACCCTCCTTGTTCTATGTCTTTCTTATATCTCCAAGACTATTGAAAGAACCATCGGCGACCTTTTTGTTTTTTCATACATAAGCCGCGAAATCTCGTCCTTTATCTTGCTTTTCATCGCCGCGGCGTCAAAGCTGTACGGCGGAAAGCTCCCGATGATGGCTGCGGCCTTTTTCGAAGCCTCTCCTATAAGCTCCTCCGACTCCCGCACATATATAAACCCTCTTGAAACCACCTCCGGTCCGCTTAAAAGCTCACCCGACGCATGGTCTACGGCGGCGGTGACGATAATCAGCCCGTCCATTCCGAGATGGCGCCTGTCGCGCATAACGACGTTTCCGACGTCGCCCACGCCGTATCCGTCCACGAATACGCCGCCCGCGGGTACGGAGCCTGTCACAAAAATACCGTCTCCCGAAACGGAGACTTCCCTGCCGTTATCGGATATCAGGATATTTCCCTTCGGAATTCCCACGCTTTCGGCAAGCTGGGCGTGCCTGCGCAGATGCTTCTGCTCGCCGTGAACCGGTATAAAATATTCGGGCCTTACAAGAGTCAATAAAAGCTTTAACTCCTCCTGGCACGCGTGACCCGACACATGGACATCATACATCTTCTCATATATGACCTCCGCTCCGAGGCGCATAAGGTCGTTTATCACCCGATAGACGGTCTTTTCATTGCCCGGAATAGGCTTTGCGGAAATAATAATATAGTCGTTCCCGCCTATGCCGACGCGCCTGTGCTCACCCGTGGACATCCTTGAAAGCGCGGACATCGTCTCTCCCTGGCTGCCCGTCGTGATAATTACAAGCTCATCGTCAGGGTACTGCCTAATCATATCAATACTGATAAGGACGCCCTCGGGAATTTCAAGATACCCGAGCTCGGACGCTATTCCGACGACGTTTTCAAGGCTCCTGCCCGAAAGCGCGACCTTTCTGCCCGTCAGCGTCGCTATGTTGATAATCTGCTGCACCCTGTGTATGTTTGAGGCGAATGTGGCTATTATAATGCGCCTGCTGCCCGCTCTTGTAAACAGGTTGGCGAACGAATCGCCCACCGTGCTCTCACTTTGCGAATAACCGGGGTTTTCAGAGTTTGTAGAGTCCGAAAGCATACAGAGAACGCCTTCTTTACCGAGCTGGGCAAAGCGCGAAAGGTTAATCATCTCACCGTCTATCGGAGTCGTATCAATCTTGAAGTCCCCCGTCTGCACAATGACCCCCGCGCCGCAGGTAATCGCGAGCGCGACGGAATCTGGGATTGAATGGTTGACCTTGATAAGCTCGACCTTAAACTCCCCAAGGTCAATAATATCTCCGGGGGAAACGACGTTGACGGTTATCGACGAGTCCATTCTGTTCTCCGCAAGCTTGCCTTTTATCAGACCCGCCGTCAGCCGCGTCGCGTAAACCGGCGCGCTTATCATTTTGAGCAGATAAACAAGCCCGCCTATGTGGTCCTCATGCCCGTGCGTGATGACTATACCTTTTATCCTATCTGCGTTGCGCTCGACAAATGTGAAGTCGGGTATGACAAAATCGACCCCGAACATCTCGGTATCGGGAAAGGCGAGGCCGCAGTCCACAATAAACATATCGTCGCCGTATGCGTACAGCGTCATATTTTTGCCGACCTTGTTAAGCCCGCCTAAAAATGATATTTTAACGGGCGTATCCATTTCCGCC
>CAZQXZ010000105.1:0-3120 GCA_964597515.1 uncultured Eubacteriales bacterium
GCTAATCGAAAGCCCGAGCTTTGATACGGTCGCCACAAGCTTCTGAACCTGACCGAGAGCCGCGAGCGCGGGAAGGTGCAGCATCACGGACGCCCTCATACCCGTACCTAAATTAGTCGGATACTGCGTCAAAAAGCCTATCCGCTCGTCAAACGCGTAGTTGAGCCTCTTGCCTATGGCGTTGTCTATGCCATCCGCCGTTTTGAAGGCTTCGTCAAGCGAAAGCCCCGCCTTCATCACCTGGAGTCTGATATGGTCCTCCTCGCACAGCATAATGCTTACAGACTCGTCCTCGGTTATTATTAAAGCTCTGCCGTCGTTCGAGCTTGCGAACTCCGGGCTTACAAGATGCCTTTCGGCAAGCGACACGGCTTGAAGCTGCGACATCGTTTTCATTTCAATAAACTTAAAATCGTATTCCTCGCAGTCGAGAATAGCCTTTTCAAGTATAGTATTGACGCGAATTCGTTCGGGTACGCTCAGCTTCGCCGGAAAAGGAAACTCTTTTATGTTTCGGGCAAATCTTATCCTTGTGCTTATTATAACGTCGCTTTGCGCGCCCGTTCCTAAATACCACTTGCTTTGCATTTATTTGTCCTCCTTTTTCCCCTTCTTGTTCTTATCGTCTTCCTGCTGCTTGATTTTGTCCCTAAGCTGCGCCGCAAGCTCAAAGTTTTGCTCCTCTACGGCCTTTTCAAGCTGGGCGTTTAAACTTTGCCCGTCATTAAGATACTCGGGATTTTCGTTTTTCTCACCGATTTTCTTTCCGACATGCTGCGTCCGCCCGTGAATTCTCTCTATCGACGGCAGCAGCTTATCGTAAAACGTTTCATAACATTCCGCGCAGCCTAATCTGCCGCTTTCGGCAATATCGTTAAAGCTGTTGCCGCACATTGAGCATCTTACGGCGTTAATTCCCGAATAAGCGCCTGCATGAGAAAGCAGATTTCCGAACAGGTCTCCGAGTCCGAGCCCAAAGCCCGAAAAAGCGTCGCCGTAACCTAAGGCTCTCGCGCAGTCCTCACACAGATGCACCTCGGTGGCGCTTGCGTTAATTATTCTTTTCATATGGACGTTGGCGTCGTTTCTTTTACAGTTTTGACAAAGCATTATTTATTCCTCCGTTTCATTTGATTTTATGTTTTTTACGGTTAACAGGAGCTGTTTGAATACTGCCGCGCGCAAGGCGTCGCGGTATTGAAAAGGAAGCTCGCGGTAACAGCTTTCGTTCGTGGCGCTTATTAAAAGACGCGCCTCGTTCTTTGTGATGGCGTTTCTTGAAAGCAGGTTCATTATATGCCTTCGGCAGACAATGTCCTCAAGCTTATCGCCCACAGACCTTATAACCTCGGCGGTTTCGTCCCCGCCCATAGGCGTCTGCCTGTAAATCCTGATATACCCGCCGCCGCCGCGCCTCGACTCAACAAGATAACCGTGTTCAGGCGTAAAGCGCGAGGAGATAACATAATTTATCTGGCTGGGCACACAGCCTAAAGAGACGGCAAGCTCGTTTCTTTTTATGTCGGTATATTCGTTTTCTTCAAGCATTTCCGTAATCATCTGAGCTATGATGTTGCTGATATTCAAAAATTCACTTCCTCTCTATTGACTTTGACTATCTTTGACCTACGCGACTATTATATCCCCGACTCTTCGGGCGGTCAAACCCGCTCAAAGGTCAGGGTAGGTCAATATCCGCCGATAAAACCGTTTATCTCTCGTTTTCTTGAATTCTCTCTTGTTTTTATTGATTTTTAATTATTTTACCGTTATATATCCTCTTCGTTATCGCCGAACAGTTCGCTCTCTTCATAGAAATCGTCAAACTCTTCCGCTATTTCCTCCTCAAAGTCAAGGTCGTCGTCCATCGGAACCGGCTTTTTCTTAAAATTAAATATCACGATTATCCCTTCCTTTCAAAGATATTTTATCCGTGTCCGATTTTTTTATTCATACAGCCGCAAACTGTAACAATTTCGACTTACACTCATATGATGAGATAGAAACGAAAGGAGGTAAGCGCAATGTTAGATTTTTTAAATAACGACGTCGTTATTTGGGTTCTTCTCATAATCATTATCCTTATTCTTCTCTTCGATGAGGACGATTGCTGCTCCTGCAAAAAATGCTGCTGCTAAATAAAAAGCGCACATAAAAAGGAGCCCGACGGCAACAGCCTTCGGGCTTTTTTTCCGTTTTCGCTTTAAAATATTATTTTATCTCCTGTTCTAAATTATCAAATTCAGGCGTTGTGAAAAACTGCCCTAAAGTAATCGCTAGTCCGTCGCAGATTTTCTTAATTGTCGAAACCTCCGGACTTTGACTCTTTTCTCCTAAAATACTGTAAATCGTAGACCTGTCCATCCCGCTTATATAGGCAAGACTGCTGGGGTTGTGATTGTTCTCTTTGCACAGTTGCGTAATTCTGTAAGCAATGGCTTCTTTTAATGTCATACCCATTCTCCTTTGTGTGATATATCCAACGAAATCATACCAATAAAAATTTTTTATTTTGCGGGACTTGTCCCACTATTTATTTTGTGATACAATTAGGACACATCCCACATAAAAGAAGAATGATATGAAAGAAAAAACCTGTTGTTTTACGGGACACAGAAATATTCCCCCGGGTGATTGCGCCAAAATACAGGAACGCCTTGAAGATGAGATTATAAGGCTTCTTGGTCTGGGTGTGCAATATTTCGGCACGGGCGGCGCGCTCGGTTTCGACACAATGGCGGCTCTGACCGTTTTGAAGCTAAAACCCAAATTCCCGTACATCAGGCTGATTTTAGTTTTACCGTGCAAGGATCAGACAAAAGCCTGGTGTGAAGAGGACATAAAAATATACAACCGGATCCGCGAAAAAGCGGATAAGGTCGTATATATCTCAGAGCGTTATCACCGCGGATGTATGTATGAACGGAACCGGCACTTAGCGGATCACAGCGCATTTTGCGTTTGTTATCTGACAAAGAAGTCCGGCGGCACGGCGTATACCGTGGATTATGCGAAAAAGAAAGGGCTTAATACCATCAATCTCGCATAAATTCAATAGATTTCTCCGCCACATATTCTTGGGGAAAGAGCAAACTCCCGCGGCAAAAGCGCCTTGCGGGA
>CAZQXZ010000105.1:3171-7478 GCA_964597515.1 uncultured Eubacteriales bacterium
GTACTTTTTTCTTTCCTTCATTCTCGGGTCTCTCGTCAAAAAGCCCGCCTTTTTGAGCGTCGGACGGATATTTTCGTCAAACTGCAAAAGGGCGCGGGAGAGTCCGTGGCGGATAGCTCCCGCCTGACCCGTAACGCCGCCTCCGGCTACGCGGCATATGATATCGAACTTATCAGCCGTATCCGTAAGAGCGAGCGGCTGGCGGACAATAAGCTTGAGCGTTTCAAGACCGAAATAATCGTCAATATCCCTGTCGTTAATGGTGATGCTTCCGGTTCCGGGGTATACGCGCACGCGCGCTACGGACTTCTTTCTTCTGCCTGTTCCGTAGAAATATGGTTTGCTGTCATACATAATTTTGTCCTCCTTCCGTTAAAACTCTCTTATTATCGGTTTTTGAGCTTCCTGCTTATGCTCGGGTCCCTTATAAACGCGAAGCCTCGTTAAAGCTCTGCGTCCTATAACGGTGTCCGGAATCATACCCTTGACAGCCTTCTGAACAACAAACTCGGGCTTCTGCTGCATGAGCGTCCCGTACTTTACCGCCTTTAAATGACCGATATAACCGGTGTGGCGGTAGTAAATCTTGTTTTCAAGCTTCTTGCCCGTAAGGACTATTTTTTCGGCGTTGATAACAATGACGCAGTCGCCGCAGTCGGCGTGAGGGGCAAAGGTGGGCTTATGCTTGCCGCGAAGCAGCACAGCCGCTTCCACAGCTACCTCTCCAAGCGTTCTGCCGGCGGCGTCGAGCACATACCATTGATGGGTGATGTCGCCCGCTTTAGGCATATAAGTTGACATATATGTTTCCATTCCTTTCGTAAACACGGCGCAAAAACGCCTCTCGATTGCTACGATATATTATCACAACATCGAAAGGCTGTCAACACATTTTTTTCAAAAATTCAATATATCTCACCGTTTCTCTTATTTGCTGTATTTTCCTCTTGTTTTCATATGATTATCTCGTCCGTCATTTTTTAAAATCAGTGTAAAGCCCGCTCGAACGCTTCCCTGTTTTTCTTTTTTTCTTTCTTCGTTTTCCCGAGATGTATGCCAGCACCGCCAACAGAATGACCCCCGCCGCCAAAACGGCGAGAACCGCGTAAAACGGCTTTGACAAGAAAAAGGTTTTCAGACCCAAAGCAACAGCCTTTTTGCCGCTTCTCGCAACGTCGCTCGCGGCTACAAGGTTCACCTCCGCCACCGCTTCGTTGGAATAATAGATTTTGGCCTTCGCGATTATCTGACCCTTTGTAACGGGAGCCGTGACGCTTTCGGGTTTTGACGAGGCGTCCGTGACTATCGAAAGTCCCTCCGGACGCACGCTAACAGGAACGAGAGCCGTTATCTCCTTTTCGGGGACAAGCGCGACATAATCCGCGTCACTGCCGTATTTGACCGCTATCTCGTCTACGATGCGCGAGGTGTCTGCCACGATTTTAAGCTTCATATTTTCAAACGCCCACTGATACATCTTTCTGCTCGCAATGTAAGAGGTGTTGAGCTTGTCGGCGCTTTTGTTTATGTGTTCATACGCGCCCTTCATGGCTATACATATATAAGTATAACCGTCCTTTTGCGCGAAGGACGCCAGGCACTCGCCCGAAAGCTTCGTTGCGCCGGTTATGCCGCCGCCCGAATATTTGTAATAGTATACCGAATAAGAGTTAATAAGAGGGTTGCGGTTATAAACATTCCTCGCGGCGCTCTTGTTCGTTTTCGCAACCGTGTGCCCGTATTCGGCTGTTATTTCCTTAAACATTGGGATTTCAAGGGCGTGTTTGAGTATCAGATACATATCGGATGCCGTCGTCCTCTGTCCCTCGGCGTCAAGCCCGTGGGCGTTTACAAAATTCGTGTTCTTGCAGCCTATCGCCGCAGCGAAGTCGTTCATTAGGTTGACAAAGGTCGGTATGTCCTTTGCTATGTGTTCGGCTATCGCGTTGGCGGCGTCATTCGAGCTTGAAAGCAAAAGACAGTAAAGCAAATCACGCATCTTCATTTCCTCGTCCGCCGCAAGCCCCGCCACCGAGCTGCCCGTACCAAATAACAGCTGTACCGCGTTTCGGGATACGGTGACTTTCTCGTCTAAATCCTCGCAAAATTCAAGAGCGAGTATTGCCGTGGTTATCTTTGCAAAGGACGCCGGCGCGCATGCCGTATCCGCGTTTTTACTGAAAACCGCAGTGTCCGTGTCTGTATTGGCAAGATAAAAAATTTCGGGAGCGTAGCTTACAAGCGTTGAATTATACGCCGTTTGCGCCGTTATACAGACCAAATTCGGCATAATAACCAAAACCGAGCATAGAAATATCAGCAGTTTTCTCATAGACAAAGCCCCTCCCAATGTATTATAATAAGAAATCAAGTCTCTGTTAAGGTTATTATAGCATTTAATAAGGAAAAAATAAACATCCTTACGCGAATTTTTAATCGGAAGTGATTAATATTGGTTTATATTACGGGCGATACGCACGGCAACCCCGAACGGCTCTCAAAAAACAGGCTTAAAATGCTCGGCGAAAACGATACGCTCATAATATGCGGCGATTTTGGTTTTGTGTGGAACGACGATAAAAAGGAGCAGCGATTTTTACACTCGCTGTCCAAACGAAAATATAATATATGCTTTGTTGACGGAACACACGAGAATTTCACGCTTCTGAACAAGTATCCGATAAAGACATGGAACGGCGGTTCGGTACATGAAATAAAACCAAACGTTATGCACCTTATGCGCGGCGAGCTTTACAATATCGACGGTCTTACGGTATTCACGATGGGCGGGGGCGAAAGCCCTGATATCGACGTCAGATTTGAAACGTCGTCCTGGGACAGGGACGAGATACCGTCGCAGGCCGACCTGCTTCGCGGAGCGGGCAAGCTGGATGAAACAGGATGCGAGGTTGATTTGATAATAACGCATGAGCCTCCGTCAAAAATCAAGGGATTTTTAAAGCTTTCGGATACCGACCAAATAAGAGTCACCGCCCTCAACGCGTATTTCGACGAGCTTTCGGCTACCTGTAAATTTAAGCACTGGTTTTTCGGCAGCCTTCATATGGATAAATACATATCCACAACGCACATAGGCGTGTTCAATCATATCGTAAACGCGCATACGGGAGAAAAATGCGCGAAATAAGCGGCAAGTTGGAAGCGGCAAGTTGCAAGTTAACAGATAGTCCTAAAAAGTGAACAATAAAGTCGCTTTGCTAAGAAACAGTTAATGGATAAGACATTACAATGCGTCGCAGACCCAAAACTTGTAACTTCCAACTTGTAACATGCAACTTAACAAAAAGGAGGTATATTATGCCCGGCTTTTATATCGAAGAACTGTCATGGGAGTCTATCATACTGCGGCTGCTGCTGTCCCTTGTTTCGGGTATGCTGATAGGGCTTGAGCGTAAATATACAAACCATCCCGCCGGAATGAAAACGCACGCCGTCGTGTGCATAGGCTCCGCTCTCGCTTCTCTTGTTGCGGTTGAAATGGGCTTTACGGCGTCACTTATCAATGCACAAATTGATGTATCGCGTATCGCAGCCGGCGTTCTGACGGGCATAGGCTTTGTCGGGGCGGGCGCTATAATGAAGTCAAAGGACGGTCTTATGGTGACGGGGCTTACAACCGCCGCCACGCTTTGGGTAACAGCGTGCTTAGGTCTCGCTATCGGTATGGGATACCTGAAAATGAGTCTTGTCGCTCTTTTGACTATTTTTATCGCCAACATTCTGCTCAGGTACCTTGAAATCAAGCTTCGCCTGAGTACGAGCTACACGAAGAGCATCCTCGTGACGACAAGAGAAAAAAATAAGGCAATCGAATATCTCGACGAGCTTTTCACACAAAATAAGATTACGGTTGAAAGCTTTGAGCTGAGCAGCGACGAAAGCGTTTCGGGAAAAGCAAACGGCGTCTATTACCTTCGCTATACCGTTAAGCTCACGCGCGCCGTACGGCTTGATTTGCTGCTCAGAGAAATAGCGGTTTATGAAAACGCTTTGCAGGTTTCGGAGACGATGCCGGTATAACAAAAAAGCTCGCGGCTGATATTACAGTTCCCTGTACATATCGGCCGCTTCTTCTTTTTTCGCGTATTCGTTTACCGAAAGAACCTCGTATTTCGTTAGCCGGCTTCCCATCTGAATTTCGATTATATCGCCCGCTTTCACCTCATAGGACGCCCTTGCCGTCTTCCCGTTCACCGAAACATGCTTCGCGTCGCATGCCTCGTTGGCAACCGTACGGCGCTTTATAATGCGCGAAACTTTAAGATATTTATCAAGTCTCATATTCC
>CAZQXZ010000106.1:0-6486 GCA_964597515.1 uncultured Eubacteriales bacterium
ATTGAAAGCACTCCTTTTCCGAAATTCACCTCGCGAAGAAGAGTGCATTTGTTGAACGCGCTTAATCCGAGACTTTCAAGGCTGTCGGGAAAAGTGACGCTGATAAGGGAGGCGCACTCGGAAAAAGCGTAATCTGAAATTTTTTCAAGAGCCGTCGAAAAAACCACGCTCGAAAGATTTATACACTTTGTGAAAGCGTTCCCGCCTATACAAACAAGCTTTTCACCGAGATTTGCGTATGTTAACGACGTGCAGTTATAAAAACATTTATCCTCTATAATTTCGGTGTTGACCAAATCAACCGACGCCAGCGATACGCAGTTATTAAAGCAGTAGCTTCCGAGAGTATTTACGCATGCGCCGAACGACACCTCGGTTAAAGAAAGACATTCCGAGAAAGCCTCGGCGCCGATTATCTCAACGCTGTCAGGTATTGTGACGCTCACAAGGTTCCTCTTGTGCATAAAGGAACGGTTTTTTATACGCGTCACCCTCATACCGCCGATTTCATCCGGAATTTGCGCCGATACGGCATGCATATTTGTAAAGCTGTCTATCCTGACCGTATCATCCTCAAGAACAGAATAAGTATAGTCAAGATAGACCTCCGAGCCAAAAGCCGTAACGGGCGCGCACAGGGCAAAAACACAAAGCACAATAAGAACCGCTGTTATCTTTTTTATTAAACAATTCGTCATAATGTGATTACTCTAAATCATTTTTCTTGACAGCCCTTTTCACCTCCGAAAGACTGAAGGCTATCGCCGCGTTCTGTATTTCAATATTGTCGAGCTTCTCCTGAATTTCCCTGTTGGTTTTTGGCGGTTCATTTTTAGAAATAACCGAATAAGCGACAAAACCCATTGTAGCAAACGCGATTATAAGGTAAAAAATCAGCAAACCCGCCGAGCTGTCGCTGCCGCTTCGTAAATAGATAAGAAAAGGCAGCGCGCAGAAGACAGCCGAGTACGCTAAGCCGAAACCGATACCTTTAAGATATTTCATAATGGCTCCTTTCAGAATTCACGCGTTTTCCGCCGCGATTTTTCTCAGCCCCTCGAAGCCGATTTTAACGGCGTCATACGGATGTAAATCATAGCAGTTATCCTGCTCTATCACTATATATTCTACTCCGATTTCCTTACACGCGCGATAGCACGCGCCCAAATCAAGATTTCCCTGCCCGCATTCCGCGAAGCGCGGCTGAGCCTCTACCACGCGCATATCCTTGAAGTGGCAGACGCTTACCCTGCCGTCCATTTTTTTCAGATAATCCTGCGGGGTAACGCCCCCGTACTGCATCCAATATGTATCCGGAACAAAAAGATAGCCCTCTTTCGGAGTGTCTTCAATCAGCCTGTCCATTGTAAGCCTGTTTCCATGTACCTCAAACTCAAACGAGTGGTTGTGATAGCAGAAGTTAAATCCCCTCTCTTTGAGCTTCACACTTATTTCTGAGGATTCTTTTATAAACTCGTTTAAACCTTCCTCGGTTTCGCGCAATAAGCCGGGCATACTCCCTATACCGATATTTTTGCATTTTATTTGCCTGTGTTCGTTTACCAGATTGTCAAAATCATTTAACAAACGGTCAAATGATATATGGGTAACACATACGTCCATACCGTATTTATCTACGAGAAATGCCGTTTTCTCCGGGTCAATAGGTCCGATGCCCGATATCTGAATAACCGAACAGCCGATGCTTTGAAGCATTTTAAGCGTTTCCTCAAATCCTTCCTCGCTGCGGCACTGATTTCTGAGCGTAAAAAGCTGTACGCCGAGTTTAATCTCACCCATACTGACTGCCTCCGTTTAATAGCTTTTTTTATTGTAGCATAATTTTTTAAGAAATCATAGTGTTTTTTGTTTATTTGTTAAGTGCGCGTCATTTTTTCGCACAGCTTTTTAAAAAGCAAAGACTTACCAAAAACAGTTTAATAAAAAAAGTTTCAGGCTCTTTCAGACCGGTTTTTTTCTAATTCAGGCGTATCGGGTTAGGCTCCCGCCGCCTTATGGCACGGGGGCGGACTTGGGCGGTGATGATGGTCGCCGCGCCTGTTGACGAGAATAATCTCGTCCCCTATCACCTGAATATCGCACCAAGGGACCTTTATCTCCCCGCCTTTTCCGCAGAAACCTAAAAATCCCCTGCCCTCGAATACGAGAAGGGCTAAAACGCAGCCCGTGCATGTATCGACTAAGACGTCAAACACCGTCCCTATGCGGCAGCCCGTGTTAACGTCCACCACATCCTTTGCCCTTAAATCGGTAACGGAACAATTCACCTATACCACCTCTTACTATAAGTATTCACAACCCTAAATCATTATCAATAAGAGAGCATATTGTAAGCGCCTTTGCTCCGTATTTTCCGCGAATTTCATCCTTGACGCGCTCGAGCGCCGCTTTTCTCCCTCTTTGAGCGGAGATACCGGGGTAAAAAAGGGATAGCTGCTCACAGATTTGATTTTCAGAATAAAGATTTTGCCCCGTAACGGTTATCGCCCTTATGGGGTTTTTGTTTATGTCCCAATTATCCGACACAAGCTCCATAACGGCGTTTATGAGGTCGTATGAAAGCTGGGTAGGCGTATAAAGCGTCTTTTGGCGCTGTATGCTGTGAAAGCCCGTATCCTTGACACATAGCTGAACCGCGGCGCACTCGACTCCGTTCCCGCGCAGACGGCGCGCCACTTTATCGCACAGCGTGTATATTCCGGTTTTCAAATCCGCTTCTGAAACAAGGTCGCGCTTAAACGTACAGCCATTGCCTATGGACTTACATTTACGCGTATATGTTGAAGGATTTACGGGCGAGCTGTCCATACCGTTGGCGCAATTATAGAGGCGTTCGCCGTATTTGCCGAACAGCAGTCCTAAAAGCCTTTTATCCGTATCTGCGAGGTCGCCTATCGTAAAAATTCCGTTTCCCGTAAGCTTTTCAAGAACGGCTTTGCCGACAAAAAGCATATCGCCTACAGGCATAGGAAAAAGGATATCCTTATAATTTCCCTTCGATATTACCGTGGTGGCGTCGGGTTTTTTATAGTCGCTCCCCATTTTGGCGAAAAACTTGTTGTATGATACTCCGGCGGAAATAGTTATGCCTGTTTCTCTTTCCACGGTTTTTCTAAGCTCGTCGGCAATTTTTTTGCCTTCGCCGAAAATATGCGCGGTTCCCGTGACGTCAAGCCAGCATTCGTCTATCCCGAAAGGCTCGACTAAATCCGTATAACGGCAATAAATATCAAATATTCTTTTTGAAAAGTCCTCATAAGCGCCATAGGAAGGGCTGGCGGTTACAAGAGCCGGGCATTTTTGTTTAGCCTGCCATATCGCTTCACCTGTTTTCACCCCGCATTTCTTTGCCGTTTCATTTTTGGCGAGAACGATGCCGTGACGGTATTCGGGGTCGCCGCATACGGCAAAGGCGTATTTTTTAAGCTCCGGGAAAAGCGAAGCCTCAACCGACGCGAAAAACGAGTTGCAGTCGCAATGAAGTATAATCCTTTCCATAAAATCATTCCCAAAAAAAATATTCCGCTATAACGACGTATTATGAAGTCATTATAGCAGAACATTTGTTCTGTGTAAATAGATATTTATGGAAATATTAAAATAACCTCAAGGTTTACAGTTTTGTATCAGACAGATATTTACCTTCCATCTGCGCCCTGCCTATTTCCCTCATCTCATCGGCTGAGGCGTCCTTTGTTTCGTTCGCAAGCCTTTCGCGTCGTTCAAACAGCTCCTCATACATTTTATCGCGCCTTTCGCCCGTAAGGTTATAGAACATCTTGGGAAGAACGCCCAGAGCGCCCGTTATAACAGGGACGCCGGTACACAGCATAAACATCCAGAGCTTTGTCTTTTCCTTTTGCGTGCCGATTTCAAGCCCCTGAACATAACCTATCCTGCCCATGACAATGTTTTTAATCATACTCATAACAACGCCTTGAAGCTTTAATATAAGGGACCTCGCAACGCCGGTCATCGCCTCGGTGCGGTAGCCGTTCTTCCATTCGCAGTAGTCCATCGCCTCGTTGTTCATTTCGGCGGGTATGACCTTCCTAAGACCGTATACCATCATTTCGAGCGTTTCCTCAATCATAATTACGGGAATCATCACCCAGCGCTTCTGATAGTTCTTGTTAATAAGTCCCACCGCGAAAACGTACAGCCAGCACATATCCGTCCAGATATCCTCAAATACCCAGATGGCTTTTGTTGAAAACCTTTTCCGCGCCCATGGAACAAACGCGTAGCTTGAAGGAGAAACGAGGGCGCCCGGAATTCCGACGATAGTAGTAATGGATGCCGAGCCGAGAACGTCTATATAATAATCCGAACGCGAGTTTGAAACAGAGAAAGAGCTTAAAAAGCTTGAAAGCGTAATTAAAAGAAGCGGCTTATTGTTTAATATGGATCTCAGCCCGTCTTTAATGCTCGGCTTTTCGATTGACTGCATAACCCTTTCTTTTGACACGACAAAGAAATAAACCGCCATCGCCGAGCTTACGACCGCCGTAAATATGCCCATGCCCATATAAAGGTTACGCAAATTCCAGTTGACTATTTTGTGGTTGATAAGGTCAATGAACAGACCCATTAAAAGCTCGGGGATTTTTTCGCCGAACAGCCCCGAGAGAAGCTGCGCGCTCGTAATGAGCCTTGTCCTGTCAAGCGGATGCGGTGTTATAGTGGCGAGAAGCCCGCCCGAAGCCATACCCGTAAACGTACCGCCGGTTTCCGAAACAACGGAAAGAATAAAATAGAAAATGAATTTCGGAAGATAGAGAGCAGACGTGTCGGGGAAAAACACCGGTATGCACCAATAAAGCATGCCGATAAGAGTGAGCGGGGGCACCATAAACAGCAGATATGGTCTGAACTTGCCGTATCTCGTGCGGGTTCTGTCCACAATAACGCCTATAAAGGTATCGTTGATAACATCCCATACTCCGCCGAACAGGTTCATGATGACGAGATATTTGAAATCAATTAAGATAACGTCATAAATATATCTCGTCGAATATTTTCCGATATTAAAGCTTGCCGAAATATCGTAAAGTATGTATGCCATCGTTTCCCTTGTTCCGACATATCGCCTGTTTTTATAGACGACGCTTGCGGGATTTGGCAGGGCGGCCTTGCTTTGCTCGTCCGCCGTTACGGCAGATGTGTCAAGCTCACTCATACAACTCCTCCGTCAATTCAGTTTTTGATATTGTTCGGGCTTATAATAATAAGACATTTATAATAATAACATACAACAAATATAATTGCAATTTGTAAAAGTAGACAAAATTGCGGTCAGTTTCTTGTGAGTTCTATAAATTCGTCCTCGCTGATTATTTTTATGCCAAGATTTTTTGCCTTTTCAAGCTTGCTTCCGGCGGCTTCGCCCGCGACGACTACGGACGTTTTTTTGGAAACGGACGAAGCCGTTTTGCCACCGAAACGCCCGATTAGCTCAGACGCCTCCTCTCTCGTGAGAGATACCAATGAGCCGGTAAGCACAAAAGTCATTGTGTCAAAGCGTTTGTCAAGAACGTCAAACAAAGACCTTGTGTTTACGCCAAGCTCTTTAAACCGGTTAACAAGCTCTATGTTTTGACTCTGCGAAAAAAAGTCTGTGACAGACCGCGCCATAACATCTCCGTATCCCTCAATAGAAGCAATTTCCTCAAACGGGGCGCTTATAATATTGTCAATCGAGCCGAAGCGGCGGCAGAGCAGCTCTGCGGCCTTTTTGCCTATGTGGCGTATACCCAAGGCGAACACAAGGCGGGAAACGTCGTTGCTTTTGGATTTTTCAACCGCCATAACGATATTTTGAGCGCTTTTTTCTCCAAGTCTTTCAAGAGGCGCAAGGTCGGATTTTTTAAGCGTATAAATGTCGGCGGCGTTTTTTACAAGTCCGTTTCCAGCTATAAGCTCCAAAACAGCTTCTCCGAGACCCTCTATATCCATAGCGCCGCGCGAGCAGAAATGGATAAGACTGCGAAGCAGCTGGGCGGGGCAGCTCGCGTTGACGCAGCGCCTTGCCGCCTCTCCCTCCTCACGCACCGCCGCGCCGCCGCAAGCCGGACAGACGGACGGCAGCGTAAACACGGGATTTAAGCCGTTATGCTTTACGACAGAAACAACCTCGGGGATAATGTCCCCCGCTTTTCTGAGCCTAACCGTATCGCCAACGGCGATACCTTTTTCGGCTATAAAATCCTCGTTGTGAAGCGCGGCTCTGCTGACGGTCGTCCCCGCAAGAGTGACGGGTGAAAATATACCCGTCGGGGTTAAAACGCCCGTCCTGCCCACGTTGACCTCTATATCAAGCAGCTCTGTATCCTTTTCCTCGGGCGGATACTTATAAGCAATCGCCCATCTCGGCGATTTTGCCGTGGCGCCAAGCTCTTCTCTGTGTGAAAATGAATTGACGTCTATAACCGCGCCGTCTATTTCAAAAGGCAGCGAGCCGCGCAT
>CAZQXZ010000106.1:6496-7478 GCA_964597515.1 uncultured Eubacteriales bacterium
AGGAATGGTTTGAAAGCCGAGCGCGCGTAAAAAATCAAGCGAATTGCTGTCCGTCTGAAAATCCTCGCCGCTGTGGCGCAGGATGCTGAAAACAATGATGTCAAGCCCGCGTGACGCCGTGACCTTTGGGTTTTTCTGCCGCAGAGAACCGGCGGCGGCATTCCTCGGGTTCTTAAACGGGGCTTCGCCGCCCAGCTCCTGACGCTTTGCCAAAGAAGCAAAAATGCTTTTAGGCATATATACCTCGCCCCTTACCTCAAGTATCTGCGGAGCGTTTTCTATTTTCAAAGGGACCGAGCGGACAGTTTTGATGTTCGCCGTCACGTCCTCGCCGACGTTTCCGTCGCCCCTTGTGGATGCGCGCGCTAAAAACCCGTTCTCATATTCGAGAGAGACTGAAAGCCCGTCAATTTTCGGCTCGACTATATACTCTGCCTCCGGAAAACGCTCCTTTATCCTCCTGTCAAACGCCTCAACCTCGTCAAAACCGAAGGCGTCCTGCAAGCTTAAAAGCGGCACAGTATGGCGCACCTCGGCAAATGAATTGTCGGCGTGACCTCCTACGCGGTGAGTCGGAGAGTCATACGTTAAGAGATTTGGATACTCGCTTTCTATGTCCGCAAGCTCACGCATAAGGGAGTCGTATTCATAATCGGATATCTCGCTTTCGTTGTCGAGATAATATTTATCGCTGTAATAGTTAAGCTCTTCCCTTAATTCTTCTGCCCTTTTTTCGGCGGCGGCGTATTCCATTTTGATTTCTCCTTAATCGTCCTGCTTTTGAAAATTGAAATATGAGTCCGGCACGCTTCCTATTATTACCGTTTCCGCAATTATCAGCGACGTTTTTACCTGCGTGGATATATGGGTCATCGCTATGTAGCCATGCGTTTTCACGGTAACGTCGAGAATGATGCTGTGGCGCGTCTGGTTAATTCCCGCCGACATAAATTCGCTGCGTATATCCGCGAGCGCGTAGCCG
>CAZQXZ010000107.1:0-6361 GCA_964597515.1 uncultured Eubacteriales bacterium
CGTCTCGCCTTGAATCCAGCTGCTGTAATTTATCCATTTCTCCATATCCTCGGGACGCTTGCGGTACCACATCAGATATTCGGAAAGATGGCCGTTTGACTCCGTGGAGTAATACCCGAAATTTTTCAGGACGTCGAGACGGATGTTCTCGTTCTTTTGCATATTTTCCATAGAGGACATCTTTTCATACAGCTCGTGAACCTTTTCGACGCCGCCGACCTTGGCGCTTATGTACCAAGTCTGATGGTTGAGTCCGGCGCAGATGATATCGACATCGTCTTTTTTGACGCCGAGCGCCTCCGCTATCTGCTCGTGACCGTGCTGTACGCCGTGGCACAAGCCCAATGTCGGCACTTCCCCGTATTTATTGCACGCCCATGTCACAATGGCGTTCGGATTGGAATAGTTAAGCATAATACAGTCGGGGTGAGCGACCTCTTTTATATCACGGCAAAAGCCGAGCATCGCGTCCACGCCTCTTTGGGCGTACATAATGCCGCCTATACAAAGCGTGTCGCCGACGCACTGGTCTACGCCGTATTTCAGAGGTATCTCGACGTCTGTCGCGAACGCCTCGAGCATTCCTATCCGGACGCAGTTTATTACATATTTGGCGTTCCGGAACGCTTCTCGCCTGTCAAGCGTCGCGAAAATCTTGATTTTCAGCCCGTTTTCGTCAATATCCCTCTGAACGAGCTGCGTCACCATACGAAGATTGTCGGGATTGATATCGGTGAACGCTATCTCAATATTCTTGAACTCGGGTACAGTGAGAATGTCGGATACGAGCCGCCTCGTGAAGCCGATGCTTCCCGCTCCTATAACCGCTAACTTAAACATATGCTTACCTCTTTTGCGTTTTTTTAAGTGTAACATTTTCATTTTTAATTGTATATAGATAAAGCGAAAAATCTTCGGGTTTCCGTTATTCTTACAAATTTATTAAAACCGCCGCGGGTATATTGCCTGGGGCGGGAAAATGTGGTAGTGTTTTGTTGAAGGAGAGCGAGATATGAAAAAGCTATTGCGTTACTACCGCAATTTAATCACAAACGAATATATACAATTAAAAAGCGAAATTTCACCTTTTGAATATGCGCTTTGGTGGCTTCTCAGAATAGGAATGATAATAGGCGTAATAAATATTCACCAAAACGGCAAGCCGTTCATTTTTGTTCTGACAGTTTTAGGAAATATGGCTATGACTTTTTCTGTCGTTGTTATGCGCCTTATATTCCCAAAATTTTTTTTTGTAGGAAGACTGCCTTATGCTATTCAACGTTATATAAATATAAGTGTTTTAGCAGGCTCGTTTTTCGGACATATAATCCCCTTATATAACAGAATAACAAATTACGATAAGGTTCTTCATATAGTGGCAGGCGTTACGGGTGTTTTTATAGGATACCATCTTTTAATGTGTATGAAGCATAATAATAAAGAGATTAGTCCTTTGGCAGCTTCATTTTCAGGCTTTGGATTTTCTTGTTTTCTGATTGTCGGCTGGGAGATATTTGAGTTCTTTGCCGATTATTATATTGAAGGCTCTGACAATCAAAATTATAACTGGGAGCCTTCCGATAAGATGCTGTTCTTTAAGGTATTTGGGCAAGGTGTGGGGAATGCCGGTCAAACAGCGTTATATGATACGATGATAGATATGATAACAGGTTTAATTGGCGCCATTATAGGGGGAATATTTATATGGCCCTATGTAAAAAAAGAAATCTTAAAAAGCAAAAACAAGAAGCCTTCGCCCGACGCGCTGCGTTGGGAAAAGGTTAAAGAGCGGGAGCCGGAGGAATTGGAGGCAATTATTGCCGCAAAATAAAAAACAGGACGGTATCAAGGCTTGCATTGATACCGTCCTGTTATTAACCTTTAAGCATCTGAGAGCCGCCAGGCGCCGCGCATAACGCTTTAAGCAAGCTTTTTATAAATAAGTTCGAACAAAAAGAATATTTTTGTATTCTTAAACATATTAAACATATCGATAACATAGGCTATCTGGTCAGGGTAAACGGGAGGCTTATAAACCGTTGCGTCCATATCGCCAAGCGTTCCGTCATCAACGACGAACGGCTGGCTGAACGTCATACCGCCGTCGCCCGCCATCTGGAAGCGGACATAGCAGGTTATATCATTCTCATAAGCGTTAAGGTCAATCGAGTTTCCCTCGGCTATAATGTTGCCGTTTGAAACCCATTGGATATTGTTATAATCGGTTCCGGAGACAGTGATAACATTGGTGTCCTCGTTTACGTCTATTCGCGTAACGGTCGGATACGGAGAATGAATATCCGCGAAGAATTCGTCTCCCAGCTCATATCTTGCCTTTCTGCCGGAAGAGAAGAACGTGCCTGTTTCCATGGCTGTGCGAAGCGCCTCTTGCGTAAGCTCGGGGAGCATAAACTGCTCAAAGGAGCGGCCGATATCTGACGGCACATGGGCGTCATCGTTTGAAAAACCGAACACGTTTCTGCCCGTAGGAAGCACCACCTGTAAAATATTATCCCAAAGCACACGGTCATATTTCGTTGTGGAGTCAGAGCTGTTTATAATCTCCATTCCGACACAGGATGGATACTTAATAAACAAATCGGCGAAAAGCTGGATGTTTTTCGGGTCGTTGTTGCCGCTGCAGTTCCCGTCGTCCCTTGTCCAGTCTCCGATATGGTTTATAAACGTTATACCTCCCGCCTCGGAGTTTCCTTTTATAACGGTTTCATAATCATTTTCAACGCCGAGTATTGCGTATCCGTAATCGGCGAAAAAGCCGTTGACATGATTTTTGTTCAAAACGAGGCAGTTCATCTCGTTGCCCTGCGTAACATTGAGCATCCCTCTGCCGCCTCTGTCGGAGCCTGTGGTTATTTGCTCATATCTTTCGTCGGAAAGCGTGTCTATCCTGTTTATAAACGCATAGTATCCGACAATAGGAACCATCTTAGCTTTTTCGTTCCACTTTGTGCCGTTGACGCCGTGGTCGGTAATCGCAAGAATATCATAATCGAGCGCGTAATATGACTCCACAACCTCTGAAAGCAGCATCTCGCCGTCACTGTATGTTGTGTGCGTATGCAGGTTGGACTTGTATAAATTCCAAGTATCCCAGTTTACTGTTTGATAAGGGTTTGTAATAGTGTAATCCTTTCCGGCGATATCGCCGACGGCATAAGCGGGGCAGATAAGAAGAAGGGTAATAATTACGCTCAGAGTCAGGGAGAGCGCTTTTTTATGCAGACTCATTTGTTGCCTCCTCGTAAAGTTTTCTTAATTATACAATACATAACAACATAAATCAATCATTATTGCTTGATTTTTTGTGCGGTATATTATATAATATAAACGCTCAATTTGGTCATGCGGCGTGCGGGTCCTGTGCGGCAAAGCACTGTGAACCATGTCAGGCGGGGAACCGAGCAGCATTAAGCGGGCAGCTATGCGCGCCACAGTCCGCCTGCCCGCCGTATGACCGAGTTGAGCTTTTTGTACAGCGGAGGTGTAACAATGTATCGCGCTTTATACCGTAAATGGCGTCCGAATATATTTTCGGATATTTCGGGTCAGCTCCATATCACCGCAACGCTTCAGAACGCTATAAAAGCAGGCAGGGTTTCGCATGCATACCTTTTCACAGGCTCGCGGGGAACAGGTAAAACGACCTGTGCGAAAATTCTCGCGAAAGCGGTTAACTGCCTGAACCCGCAAGACGGCAACCCCTGCAATAAATGTGAAATCTGCAAAGGGATAGACAGCGCGGCGGTGCTTGACGTGACGGAGATAGACGCCGCAAGCAACAACGGCGTCGATAATATCCGTGATTTGCGCGAGGAAACGAGCTTCACGCCCTCGGCGGCGAAGTACAGGGTATATATTATAGACGAGGTTCATATGCTTTCGGCGGGCGCGTTCAACGCTTTGCTTAAAACCCTTGAGGAGCCTCCCGAATATGTGATTTTCATTTTGGCGACTACGGAGGTGCACAAGCTCCCCGCTACAATACTTTCAAGATGTCAGAGATTTGATTTCAGGCGAATTCCGGCGGACGATATAGCCGACAGGCTGATATTCGTGGCGAAAGAGGAAAAAATAGAGCTTGACCGCGAAACGGCTATGCTTATAGCGAGAATAGCGGATGGCTCCCTGCGTGACGCGCTGAACATTTTAGACCAATGCGCGTCCTCGGCGGACAGTGTCGGCATTGATACGGTAAGCGAGGTCGCCGGACTGTTGGGCAAGGATTATCTGTTCGAGCTTTCAGACGCTATAAACGAGTCCGATTGTGCAAGGGCGCTTCATATAGTGAATGAGCTTCACGCCTCCTCGTGCGATATGGAAAGACTCTTGTCGGAGCTTGTCAACCATTTCAGGAATATAATGATAGCAAAGACCGCCGAAAAGCCCGAGGCTTTGATAGTCTGCACGCCCCAAGAGCTGCATAAACTCAGGGACGCCGCGCAAAAATTTACCTACGCCTCGCTGCTTTCAATATCAGAAACGCTTTGCTTTGCGGGCGAAGCGCTTAAATACAGCGCTTTCCAGCGCGCGCAGACCGAAGCGCTTATAATGAGGCTTTGTACCCCCGCCATGCAGGAGAGCACGTCCGCCCTGCTTCGCAGGATAGCGGATTTAGAGCGCGACGTAAAGTTTCTGAAAGACGGCGCGCCGGTAAGGGAAGAAAATAAAGAACCGCGAAAAGACGCCGAAAAAACCTCGGAAGAAAGCGTCATATATAACCCGCAGCCCCTATTGGAGGAGTCAGAACCTGAAAAGGACGGCTCGCCGCGGGAAGAACAGCAGATACAGCCGCAAAGCCGGTCTGAGGACTCGTGTCCTCTGGCGGATTGGGCGGAAGTACTCGGCGAGCTTGCCGTGACGAGCAAGCCGGTGTACAGTTCCCTGAAAGGCTCGTCATGCGAAGTGAAAGGCAGCCTTGCCGTTATAAAGGCGAAAAACACCGCGTTTGGAATGCTTGTTTTGCAGGACGTTTACGCCTCGGCGGTAAGCGACGCGATATATAAAATTACGGGGAAAAGGCTTAAGCCGACGCCTTTTTCCGAAAAACCGGACGATATAACGGACTCGGACGCAGACCCGCTTGAACTGTTTATAGAAAGGGTCGGCGGCACAGATATTAAAATGACTTTTAAGGAGTAGAAGCCATGAAAGCAAGAATACCCAATCAGGGTAATTCCCGAAATGAAATGATGAAGAAATTCCAGGACATGCAGGACGAAATGGCGCGCGTTCAAGAGGAGGTAGAGCAGGGCGAGTATTCGGCTACCTCGGGCGGAGGCGCCGTCAGCGTTAAGGTCAGCGGCAAGCACGAGGTGCTGTCAATTGACATAAAGCCCGAGGTGGTAGATCCGGGGGACGTTGAAATTCTCGCCGATATGATAACCGCCGCCGTCAACGAGGCGATGAGAAAAGCGTCGGACATAATGGAGCGCGAAATGGGTAAGGTGACCGGGGGACTCGGGGGACTCGGCATCCCGGGTATGGGGCTATAAGCGATGGCATATTATGTGGAGGCTCTGTCAAGACTCGTAGAGCAGTTTATGAAAATCCCGTCCGTAGGCAGAAAGACCGCGCAGAGAATGGCGTTTCACGTTCTCAATTTATCCAAAAAGGACGCGGAGGATTTTGCGCAGGCTATCCTTGACGCGCACGATAAAATCCATAAATGCGGCGTATGCTTCAATCTTACACAGGGAGAGCTTTGCCCCGTATGCTCGAACCCCGCGAGGGATAAAGGGCTTATCTGCGTGGTCGAGGGACCCAGAGACGTTATAGCCATTGAGCGTATGCGCGAGTATACGGGCGTATACCACGTCCTGCACGGAGTTATTTCCCCTATGAACGGCATAGGACCGGAGCAGATTACGGTTAAGGAGCTTGTAGCCCGCGCGGCGGGGGATGGGGTCAGGGAAATTATAATGGCGACTAATCCGACAGTCGAGGGCGATACAACCGCTATGTATATAGCGAAGCTCTTAAAACCGTTTGAAGTAAAGGTTACGCGCATTGCATACGGCATCCCTGTGGGAGCGGATTTGGAATACGCGGACGACATAACATTGTTGCGCGCGCTCGAAGGGCGCACCGTGTTGTGCGGACAGATGTCCGCAGAGAAGAGTGAAGAGTGAAAAGTGAAAAATTTTGGGCGGGACACCCGCACCCGAATATGCGGGCTGCGCCCGCAGAGAAGAGTGAAGAGTGAAAAGTGAAAAATTTTGGGCGGGACACCCGCACCCGAATATGCGGGCTGCGCCCGCAGAGAATAGTGAACAATGAACAGTGAACAATTTTGGGCGGGACACCCGCACCCGAATATGCGGGCTGCGCCCGCAGAGAATAG
>CAZQXZ010000107.1:6461-7379 GCA_964597515.1 uncultured Eubacteriales bacterium
TGAACAATGAACAGTGAACAATTTTGGGCGGGACACCCGCACCCGAATAGAAGGGACTGAATATCGTGGGTGACAGCAATCGGCGCTTCGCGGCTCAGAACAAAAAAGCCTTCCACGATTATTTTGTTCTTGAAACATATGAAGCGGGAATAGAGCTGTTCGGAACAGAGGTTAAATCCATAAGGCAGGGCAGGCTTAATCTGAAAGACTCCTGGTGCGGCGTGGAAAAAGGCGAGCTGTTCGTATACGGAATGCATATTTCCCCATACGAACAGGGCAATATATTCAACAGAGACCCTTTAAGACCGAAAAAGCTTTTAATGCACAAGCGCGAGATTATGAAGCTTTTCGGAGAATTCCAGCAAAAGGGGCTTGCAATTATACCGCTTTCGGTGTATTTTAAAAAGGGTAAAGCCAAAATGTCAGTAGGTTTGTGCAAGGGCAAAAAGACTTATGACAAACGTGAAGCGCTCGCAAAAAAAACCTCGCTTCGCGAAGCCGAGCGCGAGCTGCGCTCAAAAGAATAATTATTAGGGGATGAAAGGATTTCGACGGGGATTTTGAACCTTAGTCAGCGGGCAGAGGGGCACACACTCTTTAAAAGGTGCAAATTTTAATAACTGACAATAACGAAGTTAGACTCGCTGCTTAAATAGCAGCCGTCCCTGCCGGAAGGACCGCGAACCGGATAGGGGCGTGATTTAGCGGTGAACGCGAACGGGCGAGCGCCTTGTAACCCGTCGTGAATTAAAGGCTACCGCAGCATAAAGCCTGCCGTTTGGCGTTATGTGAGGGGAATCTTAAAAAATCGGATACGCTCGTAGAAGATTATGGGAATGAGTTTTCGGACGCGGTTTCGATTACCGCCATCTCCACCAGAAAAAACCGCTCTGCGGTTTTTTCAATGAAATTTGCCTT
>CAZQXZ010000108.1:0-7347 GCA_964597515.1 uncultured Eubacteriales bacterium
AAGGTAACTGCAACCCTCTTCATACTGTTGCATTTACTTTGAGAATTTACGATTTATACAGATATGCCTTAACCGGCTTCTCTTTCGGCAACGGTCGGGCTTGCCTCGGTTTGCCCGGAATTGTCTACCGTCAGCACAAAGGCTCTGTCTCGCATAATTTTACCGTATGCCTTCATCCGCCTGTTCTTATGACGGTAATAACGCCAGGCTCTGAACAGCTTGGCCTCGAATGCGTTTATCCTGTCCGCATTATAAATGGCGTATGCCGCAAGAAGAACGGCAAGTATCTCTAAATACGTTCTGAGTATGCTTAACACTGTCATATGAACACCTCCGATGTGCCCGAACATTTGTTTCTTGTACCTTAGTATACCACTTTTTTCAGTCTTGTCAATACAAATGTTCGATTTTTTTGAAATTTTTTTAAACTTTTTTATTTGTCGTTTGATTATTTGTATTATATACCATATATTGTGATTTGTCAATACTAACATACACTTTGTAGTGTCATTTAAGCGTATTTTCTATTTTTTGCAAATAGATATTTATATTTTTGTGATTATGTTGTATAATTAAAATATACGGAGGATTAAAAATGTTTGTTGATTTAGCCGGTATAACGGTAAAAGCCGGAAACGGCGGGAACGGCGCGGTTTCCTTTCACCGCGAAAAGTATGTTGCGGCGGGCGGACCTGACGGCGGAGACGGCGGCAGGGGCGGCAGCGTCGTATTTAAGGTTGACGACAACCTCTCCACCCTTTCCGATTTTAGATACAAGCGCAAATACAAAGCCGAAAGCGGGCAGAACGGCTCCGGCGGGCGAAAGAGCGGCAAGAGCGCGAAAGACCTTGTAATATCTATTCCGCGCGGCACCTTGATTAAAGAGTCTGAAACCGGAACAATACTTGCCGATATGTCCGTAACCGAAAGCTTTATTGCGGCAAAAGGCGGCAGCGGCGGCTGGGGCAACTCACATTTCGCGACTCCCACGCGCCAGACTCCGCGCTTTGCAAAGGACGGTATGCCCGGCGAGGAATGGACGCTTATCCTCGAGCTGAAGCTGCTTGCCGACGTGGGGCTTATCGGTTTCCCGAACGTCGGAAATCCACGCTTATTTCGGTAGTCAGCGAAGCGAAGCCGATAATAGCCGATTATCATTTCACTACGCTTATCCCTGTTCCGGGAGTCGTGCGTATAGGTCCCGAAAGCAGCTTTGTTATCGCCGACATTCCCGGTATTATTGAGGGTGCGAGCGAGGGCGCGGGACTTGGTCACGAGTTTTTGCGCCACATTGAACGCTGCCGTCTGCTTGTTCATATACTGGACGCCGCGGGAAGCGAGGGCAGGGACCCCGTTGAGGATTTCGAGTCTATCAACAGGGAGCTTAAAGATTTTAACCCTGCTCTCGCAGCTTATCCCCAGATAGTCGCCGCCAACAAAACAGACCTTGCGGACGAACGGCAGCTCCTGCGCCTCGGCGAGTATATACGAGGGAAGGGTTATGAGTACTATGAAATCATAGCGCCGATAGCCGAGGGGACGGCGGCGCTTATGCAAGCCGTTTCAAGGAAGCTGTCCGCCTTGCCGCCGGTGAAGATATACGAGGCGTCGGAAATTCCCACCGAGGCGTTAGCCGCTAAAAGAGGCGGCGGATTTCAGATAAGAGCCGAGGACGGCGTGTATATTATTGAGGCTCCGTGGCTCGCCAAAATCCTTTCTAAAACAAATCCAAACGACTATGAGTCCCTCCAATTCTTTCAGAACACGCTCCATACGAGCGGCATAATAGGCGCCCTTATCGAAAAAGGTATCCGCGAAGGCGATACCGTAAGCATTTACGACATGGAGTTTGAATATGTTCCTTAAAAGATTAAAAGAACGGCAAGCCCCTATCGCCTCTTTGCGGAATACGGCTTGCGTTACGGGGTACAATATTGACGCCTTGGGTGGCGAGGACGTCAACGCGGCTTCATACAGCCCCGCCGCGCTCGCTTTTTTGGGAGACGCCGTATACAGCCTCCTCGTAAGGGAGTTTTTACTGAAAAAAGATAACCGTCCCGCCGGAATACTCCATAAGCTGTCAACGGGCTTTGTCAGCGCGGCAAAACAGGCAAAAGCCGCCCGCGTCCTGCTGCCTTTGCTTTCAGAAGAGGAAGCTGCCGTCTACAAAAGAGGGCGCAACGCCCACAGCGCGCGCACTCCAAAAAACCAAACCGGTGCGGACTACCACAGCGCCACGGGATTAGAGGTTCTTTTCGGATATTTATACCTTATAAACGACAGCGAAAGGATAACCGAGCTTTTCGGAATAATAACAGGTGAGTTGAATGAGTGACGCCGGCAGCGGCGGCGCAAAGCCGAAAATAACGCCAAAAAAGCAAAAAATACGCTCCAAAACCTATTATCTGCTCACGGACTTTCTCGTCTGGTGCGCGGGAGCGGTTTTTTATACCGTCGCCGTCGATTGCTTCGCGTCGCCCAACAAAATCGCTCCCGGCGGAGTCACGGGTCTTTCGACGCTCATAAACTACAAATTCGGTTTGCCCATAGGCGTTATGATACTGATTTTAAATATCCCGATACTCGCGGCGGCGTACAAAAAGTTCGGCGTAAAATTTATCGCCCGTACCGTCGTTGGAACGGTTTTGACCTCTGTGTTCATAGATATAGGGCAGCTCTTTATGCCGATGTATACGGGCGACAGGCTTTTGGCGTCGATGTTCGGCGGCGCGTTCGCGGGAATAGGACTGGGTCTCATACTTTTAAGAGGGGCTACCTCGGGCGGTACCGATATTCTCGGCAGGCTTCTTAAAATACGGTTTGCGCACATATCGCTCGGCTCGTTCATTCTCGGTATGGATATCGCCGTTATGGCTCTCGCGGGCGTTATTTACGGCGATATGGAAAGTATGCTGTACTCCGCGATTTTTTTCTTCATCTCCTCGAAAGCCATAGACTATATGGTTTACGGCGCGTCAAAGAGCACGCTTCTGCTTATCGTGACGACTTGCGGCGATATCATACCGGATATAATTATATCGGAGGTCGGCAGAGGCGTTACGGTGCTGCCCGTTACCGGAGCGTATACGGGCGAGGAGAAAAAGATGCTCCTTACAGTCGCAAGACCCAATGAAATAGCGAAAATCACGCGCATTGTAAGAACTGCCGACCCGGGCGCGTTCGTAATTAAAACAGACGCCGGAGAGGTTCTCGGCAAAGGCTTCAAGACAGACGACCATTCGCTTTAATACGCACGAAAGGATAAGCATATGTCCGTTATCAAGAAAGAGAATATCAGAAACTTTTCAATCATCGCGCATATCGACCACGGTAAAAGCACGCTCGCGGACAGGCTCCTTGAGCTTACGGACTCGGTTTCCAAAAGGGATATGACCGAGCAGCTTTTAGACAAAATGGACCTTGAGCGCGAAAGAGGTATCACAATAAAGGCTCACGCCGTAACGCTCGACTATAAGGCGGGCGACGGCGGGATTTACCGCTTAAATCTTATTGACACGCCCGGTCATGTCGATTTCAATTACGAGGTTTCACGCTCGCTCGCGGCTTGCGAGGGGGCGCTGCTCGTGGTGGACGCCTCGCAGGGAATTGAGGCGCAGACGCTTGCCAATACATATCTCGCCCTCGACCATAACCTTGAGCTTATTCCGGTCATCAATAAAATCGACCTCCCCTCGGCGCAGCCTGAAAGGATAGCCGCGGAGATAGAGGAGGTTATAGGGCTTTCCTGCTCCGACGCCCCGCGCGTTTCCGCCAAAACGGGAGAAAATGTCGCCGCGGTGCTCCAAAAGATTGTAGAAACGATACCGCCGCCCGAGGGCGACGACGGCGCCCCGCTGCGCGCGCTTATTTTCGACTCGGTCTACGACAGCTACAAGGGCGTTATCGTTTACGTCCGGATTATAGACGGCACGCTGAAGGCGGGCGACACAATGCTTATGATGTCAACCGGCGCGCGGTTTCCCGTCGTCGAGGTAGGGTGTATGCGCGCCACCTCGCTGCAAAGCCTTGACGCGCTTCGCGCGGGCGATGTCGGCTATATCACGGCTTCCATCAAATCCGTTTCGGACGCCCATGTCGGAGACACCGTAACAACGGCGGAAAAACCCTCCAATTCACCGCTGCCCGGTTACAGAAAGGCTGTTCCGATGGTATTCTGCGGCGTTTACCCGGCGGACGGCGCAGACTATGAAAACCTGCGCGTCGCGCTTGAAAAACTGCGTCTGAACGACGCCGCGCTCTCATACGAGCAGGAAACCTCAGGCGCCCTGGGCTTCGGCTTCCGCTGCGGATTTTTGGGTCTTCTCCACCTTGAAATAATTCAGGAGCGCCTCGAAAGAGAGTACGACTTAAACCTGGTGACAACCGTTCCGAGCGTCGTATATAACGTGCGCCTTACGGACGGAAGCGTTATCAGCGTGGACAACCCAACTCATTATCCCGACCCCACGCTCATAAACTACTGCGAGGAGCCGATTGCCGACGTACACATATTCTCCCCTGCCGAATATGTCGGCTCAATTATGGAGCTGTGCCAGGAGCGGCGCGGTATATTTAAGGATATGTCTTATGTCTCGCCTGACAGAGTAGAGATAAAGTACGGCATTCCGCTCAACGAGATAATATATGATTTCTTTGACGCGCTTAAATCGCGCACAAGAGGATACGCCTCGCTCGACTACGAGATATCCGAAATGAAACGCTCTAATATCGTCAAACTCGACGTCCTGCTCAACGGTGAAATCATAGACGCCCTTTCGTTCTTCGCCCACTTTGACAAGGCTTACGGCAGAGCGAGAAAAATTGCCGAAAGATTGAAGGATAATATCCCGCGCCAGATGTTTGAAATCCCCGTTCAAGTCGCTATTGGCGGCAAAGTCATCGCGCGCGAAACGGTTAAAGCGATGCGCAAGGACGTCCTCGCCAAATGCTACGGCGGCGATATCACGAGGAAGAAAAAGCTGCTCGAAAAGCAGAAGGAAGGCAAAAAGCGTATGCGCAGCTTCGGCTCAGTCGAGGTTCCGCAGGAAGCGTTTATGGCGATACTCAAGCTCGACGGGGACTGACGCTTTATACGGCGAAAAGCCGCTGTCAGCGCGTATATATTTATTAAACGGCAGCCCAAAGCACAATGTTTTGCGGCTGACCGTTTTTTATTACCTTTGCGCCTTCTCGATATCGCGTTTGAGCTGTACTATTATGCGCTTTTCGAGACGTGAAATGTAGCTTTGGGAGATGCCGAGTATGTCGGCTACCTCCTTTTGCGTATGCTCCCTGCCCGTCCCTATGCCAAAGCGCATATTCATAATGAGCCGCTCGCGCTCGCCGAGCTTGCCAATGCTCATATATAAAATCCGCTTTTCGTCCTCGTCCTCTATATTTACGTTGACCTCGCTGCCGTCGCTGCCGAGAATGTCCGAAAGCAGCAGCTCGTTGCCGTCCCAATCGACGTTCAGAGGCTCGTCTATCGAAATTTCACACTTCTGCTGGTTTGTTTTTCTAAGATACATCAGAATTTCATTTTCTATGCAGCGGGAGGCGTATGTGGCAAGCTTTATATTTTTTTCGGGCGAAAAGGTGTTTACCGATTTTATGAGCCCTATCGTGCCTATTGAAATCAAATCCTCCACGCCCACGCCGGAATTTTCAAATTTCTTGGCTATGTAAACGACAAGGCGCAGATTATGCACTATGAGCTTTTCCCTTATTTTCTCGTCGCCGTCTTTGAGGCGCTGCATCGCCTCGCGCTCCTGCTGCGCGGTAAGCGGCGGCGGCAGGCTTCCCTGCGAATTGACATAATAGATATTATCTAAATTCAGCCTCATTCTGAGTCTGAGATATGCGTTTTTTATCACGGCTTTTATCTTAAATACCATATCGTTTTTCCTTTCAGCTTTCAAAAATCATTTTGTTGGCAATCGCCCTGTATTCGCCAGAGGAAAGCTCATTTGTTATAACACCTATATAGACGCTCTCGCAGGAGTATTCCTTCCCGTCATACAGGCTTTTTACCAAATCCGCTTTGAAGGAGGGCAGAAGCCCGTCGCAGCCGAGAGCCTTGTACGGTATCAGGCGAACCGTGCTTTTTATTGTTTCGGGCGCGTTTCCGTTAAGAAAATCCCCCTTGAAATACGAAAGCTCCGAGGGCTCTAAGAGCCCCGCGACGCTTTTTAGCTCCGACACTATCACGGGACGCCCCGAAAAACTTTCCTTAACCGAGCTGCCGCTGTCGAGCAGAGCGTCCGTCCTTACGGTCTTTCCCCTGAAAGATACCTCTATCTCGAACCTGTCGCACTTATTAGCTCTTTTCGCCGCTGTATACTGACCCAAACAAAGCGCGCCGTAGCAAAGCACGAACATTATAATGAGCATCAGCGCGCTTATATCGAAATATACCGTGCCGTTTATATAATAAACGCCGTTTGGGGATACAAGAAGTTTTAACGCGAGTATCATTCCGGCAAATATAAAATTTACGGCGAAAAACGCGCACAGGCTTTTTAAAAAAGATTTTACGGAACGCGGAAAGAAGGTAAAGTAAACAATAGCCGTAACAGCGGAAGATTTTAATATTATCCACAACGCCGCGCCGTCCCACGGCAGAAATATCAGCAGCGACGACAGCGCCGACAGCAGCGAGCCTAATATCAGACCTTTTCTTTTTATATGTATCCCGCAGATTTTTGAGGCTGACAGGAGCAGTATTACCCCGATAAATAGATTTACGGCAAGCAGCTTATCCACATATATAACAGCAGTCAATATACCACCCTCTTCATAGTATATCCGCAGGTATCCGAAATTTTTGTCATAATCGGTCATCCACATAAAAATAATTGACATAAAAGCTTATTTGCTCTACAATCATTTTATAATATAAATTGTTGCGGAGATATTGTTATGACTGTGTTTTTGAACGCTAAATTGGTTTATCCCGATAAAATTCGCGAGGGAGCCGTTATCGTAAAGGACGGGAAAATCGCCGGCATCACTGAGCGCTTCGACAGCAGCGGCGGCGGGGAGGTTATTGATTGTAAAGGTCTTTACCTTTCCCCCGGGTTTGTCGATATACACGTCCACGGCGGCGGCGGTTACAGCGCTATGAGTGAAAATTACAAAGACGTCGTCGCCATGTGCGAGGCGCACCTTTGGCACGGCACGACTTCAATTTTACCCACCACACTCGCCTCTCCCTTAGAGGATATAAAGAAAGCCGTTCTATCAATTAAAAAGGCGAGCGGGGTTTCAAAGAAGGCGAATATCCTCGGCGTACATCTTGAGGGACCTTATCTTTCAAAGGAATTCAAGGGCGCGCAAAGTGAAAATGAC
>CAZQXZ010000109.1:0-4214 GCA_964597515.1 uncultured Eubacteriales bacterium
CTATAAGCTGACCGAAAGCGCCGCATCCGTCATGACTGCCTTCCTGGGCTTTATACTGGATGTGGAGTATAGTTTTTACAATATTCTCATCCGGCTTGCCATGCACCGCCGTTTATCGGGACAAGAACGGCGGCGCAATAAAAAAATAATCGAAAAGCATTTGAAAGAACTGCATTACTGCGTCGGCATTTACAAGGGCAACCACTACGCCCGCTGTCTTCTCGCCCGGGCGGAATATGACGCCTTATTCAAGCCGGAAAAAGCATCCGATAAGCCTTACCGCGGGGCGATGGGCTTTGCGCGGGAACAGGGCGACCTTTCATTGGAAGCGCTCGCCAATCTGCTGGCGGCGAGGTATCACCGCGAGGATGTGAGGCTTGCGGGCTTTTACGCTTCGGAAGCCGCGTGCCTGTATAAAAAATGGGGCGCCGATTATATCGGAGAGCTTCTTCAAGAAACGAAGCTTCCCCGCGGGGAAGCCGCCGGCGCGGGGGGACCTGTCCCGTGCTTAAGTAAGGCGGATGATACGGGCAGTGGAAGCGGGGACATTTTATTTCATCTGGGAGAACTCGAAAAAATGGGTGAAGACGAGGGGTATTTATATCTTCTTCATGTCCTGACAGAGCAAATGGCGGCGGATTACTGCGCTTTCTTTTTTGAAAAGTCCGATGAAATGTTTCTTAAATACGATAAAAGGAGAGACAATCCCGCCCGCATCTATCCGGAAAGCGTCAGCCTGAACCATCTGAGCGGTCTGCCGCACAAGTTGATCCGCTATGTGGCGCGGACGGAAACGGAAATCCTCTGGAATAAGAGCGCAAATGGCGGCATCTCCTGGAACGACGCGTATCTCGCGGATAAGGAAGAGCTTTCCTTAGCATGCCTGCCCATCCGGTATTCCGGCGTATTCATAGGAATTATTTATCTGGAGAAAAGCGGCGCAGACGGTCTCGGCGATGCGCTTGTGTCCTTTGTGAAGGGCTTTATCCCTTCTCTTTTGAGCAGACAGACCCAGATCCGGGAGACGGATATCCCCTCCGTGCTGAAGCCCCACATGGAGACCTCCGCATTTACCGAAAGAGAGCTTGAGGTGCTAAAGCTTCTCGCGACAGGCCTGTCCAACGCCGAAATCGGAAATCAACTGCATATTTCGCTCGGCACGGTGAGCAATCACCTTCGCAGTATTTTTGCCAAGCTGGAAGTGGACAACCGGGTGAAGGCGGTATTGAAAGCAAAAGAGTTAAAAATACTTCAAATTTAGCTTTGTTCCGCAATTACAGATAGGGAAAAAATAAAAATCTGCGCGAAGGCGGCAGGTTTTTATTTTTTTAAAAATAGTGTATTCATGACATGTAAAATAAATTGCGGCTGATACAATGGTAATGTCAAATAGTATATTTCCGTAAAATTTTTTGAAGGAATCGGTAAATATGAACCAGCTTTTAGGAGAAATCCGGCTGATCGCTTATGAAGATGTTCCGTCCGGCTGGATGAAATGTGAGGGACAGTCGCTGGATATCAGCAAATACCCTCTGTTATATATGATCATGGGGACAAAGTTCGGGCAGGACGGCGAATATGGATTTTCCCTCCCCGACCTTCGGGAAAAGGCGCCTTCCGGTCTGCTCTACTGTATCGCCACAGAGGGCAGCCTTCCCGAAACATTCTGTACAAACGAGAGCGGTTGAGTATCCCTCCCGCGGTCCGGTCAGTTAGCCGCTTTTAAAACGAACGTTATTAAAAAATATAGGAGGAATTTAGTTTGAAAAAGAAGTTCATATCCTTGGGATTGACTCTTTGCGTCCTAACGCTGACGGTTGCGGCGTTGGGCATCCTCGCTTCGGCGGATGAATTCGCCGGAGGAAACGGGTCGAGCGCCAGCCCGTATCAGGTATCGACGCCCGCGCAGCTGTACAATGTGCGCAATCACCTGTCGTCGTACTTTATTTTGACGGCGGATATAGATTTGTCCGGTTATGCCTCCGCGGCGGGGTGGACGCCTATCGGCACTGATGCCGCGTTGTTTACCGGCTCCTTCGACGGCAACGGCAAGACAATCAGTAATCTGACGATTAACAACGCGGCGCTGTATTATATCGGCCTGTTCGGCGTGACCGGCAGCTCCGCGAAACTCAGCAATATACGGATGACGGACGTGTGGGTATCGTCAACCTGTGACACGAAGGCAGGCGGCCTTGTCGGGCTTAACTACGGTTCGGTTAAAAACTGCGCCGTGCTGTCCGGTACGGTAGCCGCCGGAGGACCGGGTCTTGTCGGTGAGGTGGGTATGCTGTGCGGTGAGAACAACACCGGAACGATTGAAGGATGTAAAACCGCCGGAAACGTGGCGGGCAGCTGGGACAACGGCGGCATAGCGGCAGTGAATACCGGAAGCGTTATATACTGCTACAGCGCCTGTTCGATAAGCTCCGGAGGAGCCAGCCTCGGCGGTATTGTCGGCTGGCACAAAAGCGGTCCTGTGCAAAGCTGCTATTTTGTCGGGACCATTTCCGGTAACGGTCATTATATCGGCGGTATTACAGGAGCCGGTAACGCGGGTTCTTCGATAACCGGCTGTTATGTGGGCGGCTTTTTGAGCGCCGCGGCGGCGTCTGTCGGAAAGGGCGGCATTGTGGGCTTTATCGACGGGGCCGTCACCGCAAGCTATTACAACACACATACGACCGGCTGTACCGATACCGACAGGGGCACGCCTCTCACCTCGCCTCAGATGGTTTTCAAAGCCAATTATTCCAACTGGGATTTCAATACGGTATGGAATATTGGCGAGGGTTCGTCCTATCCCTATCTGCGTTCCAACACGCAGTCGCCCCGTCCTGTTCCGCCCACGGTGACAGGCGGCGTCGGCACGGTATCGGACCCTTGGCAAATAACAACCGCCGAACAGTTTTACGCAATCCGTAATAACCTTTCTTCAAACTATAAGCTGATGAACAATATAAGCCTGTCGGATTATGCCGCGGGCAGCGGCTGGACGCCGATCGGCAGCGATACAAAGGTGTTTGACGGCACCTTCGACGGCAACGGCAAGACGATCTCAAATCTGACGGTCAATAATACAACCTTGTACTATACCGGCCTGTTTGGGGTGACGGGAAGCCCCGCGAGGCTTTTGAACATCAATCTGGCAAACGTCTCGGTGGTGTCGACGATCACGGCGTATGCCGGATCGCTCGTCGGTCTGAGCTACGGCAGGATCGAAAACTGCGCCGTTCTTTCCGGCAGCGTTTCCTCCGGAGCGGAGGGCTATTACGGAAAAGGCGGTATGCTGTGCGGCCTGAACGCAGGAACGATCACCGGATGCCATACCGCCGGCAGCGTGTCGGCCAACTGGGACTGCGGCGGCATTACGCCCCAAAACAACAGTACCGGCAAAGTGACCGGTTGCTACAGTACCTGCGCGATCACGCCCGGCGTCGCCAGCACGGGCGGCATTGTCGGCTGGAACAACATAGGCGGCGTGGAAAATTGCTATTTTGCCGGTACCGTCACAGGCTCCGGAGGAAGCACAGGAGGCATTGCCGGCAACAATGGCGGCACGGTAAAAACCTGCTGCGTAAGCGGTTCGTTCATAACGACCGCGGTCAATAAGGGCGGCATCACGGGAGTAAACACAGGCAGCGTCACCGCAAGCTATTACAACACAAAAACGACCGGCTGCACGGATACGGACAAAGGCACGCCTCTTACCGCGACACAAATGGTTGCAAAAGCCAATTACTCCGGCTGGGATTTTAACACGGTTTGGAATATGACCGAGGGCGTTACTTATCCGTATCTGCGTTCTAATACGCAGTCGCCTTATCCCGCGCCGCCTGTGCTGACGGTCAGCGGTTTTACAGCCTATAATAAAACATATGACGGGACGGCCGCCGCTTCGGGCGGCGCGGCGCTGTCCGGACTTTTCGGCGGCGATACCGTGTCCGTCGTTCCTATCGCCGTTTTTAACAATAAGAATGTCGGTACCGGGAAGACCGTTACCATGACCGGCGGGACATTGACAGGCGCCGACGCGGGCAAGTATATCCTGTCCTTTTCCGGTACGCTGACGTCGTCCGCCGCGATCACCCCGAAAACGCTGACGGTGGGCGGCAGTTTTACGGTAAGCAATAAGCAATACGACGGAACGGCGGCGGCGACGGTTGCGACAAACGCCCTGACATTGTCCGGCGTCGTGTCCGGCGATACCGTGA
>CAZQXZ010000109.1:4314-7292 GCA_964597515.1 uncultured Eubacteriales bacterium
GGAACGGCTAAAACGGTCAGGCTGACCTCGGAAAGTACGCTTACCGGCGCGGATTCGCGGAACTATACGCTGTCGCTTTCCGGCGCGCCGACGGCGACGGCAAAAATCACCATGGCTGGAAACGGCACATCGAATTCACCGTGGGAAATCACGAACGCGGACGAGTTGAACACGATGCGCTATTGGCCGTCGTCCTGTTATATTCTGAAAAACAATATTGATATATCCTCCTACGGCTCCGGTTATGATCTCGGAAGAGGCTGGCTTCCCTTCGTCTTTTCCGGTACGCTTGATGGGGACGGTCATACGGTTTCCAATCTGTATATCAACCGTCCGGACACCGATTATGTCGGCCTGTTTTCAACGCTCGGCGGTACGGTAAGCAATTTGACGCTCAGCGGTATCCAGGTTACCGGAGAAAATAAAGTCGGCGGTTTGGCGGGCAATTGCACCGGCAAGGCGCAAAACTGCGTCTGCTCCGGCGCCGTGACGGGAACCTCCATGGGAGAGAACCGCGGAACAGGCGGTCTGATCGGCGACGCGACAGGCACTGGCGCCGCTGTCAGCGGCTGCGCTTTTTCGGGGACCGTGACGGGCAGCGGCGACGACACCGGCGGGCTGGTCGGTTATCTTCGCGGCGGTGCGAAAGTGACCCTTTGCCGCTACTTTGGCAGCGTGTCGGGCACCAATTTTGTAGGCGGCCTGGTAGGACAGATATATAGCGGCGCCGCCGTGTCTTCAAGCTATGCCGAAGCAAATGTAAGCGGTTCGGATTATATCGGCGGTCTGTTTGGGCTTGTCAATTCGGCATCCGCTTCCGGATGCTATGCCTGCGGCCGACTGACAATCGGAAGTACCTATTATCACGGCGGCATAGTGGGGGCCACATATTCGTCAACCGTTTCCTCGTGCTATTATAACGGCGAAATCAGCGGATATTACGGTAACAACGGCAAAACCTCGCCGCAAATGGTGCGGCGGGACACATACGACGGCTGGGATTTTACAACGGTCTGGGCTATCGATGAGGGCTCCTCCTATCCGTATCTGCGCGACAACACACAGTCTTTGCACCCGGCGCCCCCCACCGTTACGATCAGCGGCAGCTTTACCGTATCCGATAAAACATACGACGGTACGACGACGGCGTTTATCACGACGAAAAGCCTGACGCTGTCCGGCGTATCTTCGGGCGACACCGTCGCTTTGACGGCGGTCGCGTCTTTCAGCGACGCCAATGTCGCTGTCGGCAAAACGGTGACGCTGGCGGGTTCCTCTCTTACCGGCGCCAACAAGGATAAGTATATTCTTTCTTTTATCGGCGCGCCGACGGCGACGGCCGATATTACGAAAATCAGTCAGGCAACGCCCGCCGCGCCGACCGTGGCGGCAAAGACAGGCTCCACAGTAACGCTTACCGCGCACGATGGGTATCAGTACCGCGTAAACGGCGGCGACTGGCAGGATTCCAATGTCTTTACCGGGCTGATCTCCGACACGCAGTACTCCTTTACCCAGCGCGTAAAGGAAACGCAATACTGTTACGCCTCCGCCGAGAGCAGCGCGCTTTTGGTAAGCGTGCAGTCTTTATCAGGCAGCGGCACGCAGGCGGATCCGTACCGCATCCAAACCGCCGGGCAGCTTGACTATATGCGCGATTTCCTTGACGCGAATTTCGTGATGGACAACGATATCGACTTGACCGGGCCTTGCTCCCCGGGCGGCCTTTACTACAACGACGGCAAGGGGTGGCTGAAGATCGGGGATACCGACCATCCGTTTACCGGTACCTTTGACGGACAGGGACACACAATCACCGGCCTGTTCATCAACCGTTTTTCGGCGGGCGACGGCGATACCGGTCTGTTCAGCTTTATCGCGGAGGCCGGCGTCGTGAAAAATCTGATCCTCAATAACATCAATGTCACGGGACACGCAACGGTTGGAGGTCTTGTCGGCGTGAACGCCGGTACGGTCAGCAACTGCGGCGTCGTTGGTTCTTCCGCGGTGAAAGCGGTGAGGCAAACCGCCGGAGGGTTGATCGGGAACAACGGAGGCGCCGTCACAAACTGTTATGCGTTCTGTTCTGTGAACAGCACAGGGATATACGGAGGCGGGCTTATAGGCTACAGCGGCGGGAGTATTACAAACTGCTACGCCGTAGGAAAATTAACCGGAACCACCGATATTGGCGGACTGTTAGGGAAAAACAACGGCGGCGCCGTTACCTCCTGCTACTATGACAAAACGGTGAGCAACCGGCTTGACACCGGCAAGGGCGCGCCGCTGGTTACGGCGGACATGATGAAGCAAGCGTCCTATACCGGATGGGATTTTACCGCCGTGTGGCGCATTTTTGAAAACAATTCCTATCCCTTCTTGCGCTGCCAGTCCGACTGGCTCCGCCTGAACGGCGCATCGGCTTACCGGATCGACGGCGAAAAGGCGCTCTTGACCGGCATCGGCGCAAAGCAGACTGTCACCTCTGTAAAAAGCAATTTCTTGCAAAGCGATGTTCTTGTTTACAAAGACGGCGTGCAGCTGCCTGAAACCGCGTATGTGGGTACGGGCTGCGTGATTAAGCTGACCGATGAAAACGGCGGCGCGGTTGACGAGCTGACAGCCGTTGTAATGGGGGACCTCAACGGCGACTCCGTCGTGGACGCGCTCGACGCATTCCTGGCCGACAAGGCCGTAAACGGCCACAGCGTCCTTTCCGGCGCGGTTTTTGAGGCGGCAAACCTCGACGTTGCCGGCAGCTCCTTGGATATCAACGATTATTCGGCGATCCTAAATCTCGCCGTAGGTCGATAAGAAAACAAACAAAAATCCGTTTTTTGAAAGTTTCAAAAATGCTTGACAGCGTTCACCGCGGTATGTATAATTACAACGTGTGTGAACGCTGATGTAGCTCAGGTGGCAGAGCACATCCTTGGTAAGGATGAGGTCTCGGGTTCGAATCCCGACATCAGCTCCAA
>CAZQXZ010000110.1:0-7273 GCA_964597515.1 uncultured Eubacteriales bacterium
CAGAAATTAAACTTTAAACTATTAAAAATTGTCCTTGACAAAGGGTACGCTACAGGAGGACTTCGTCCTCGCCTGATTATAATGGAAAACGGAGAATTAAGGAGATTGTGTATGAAAAAGTTTATGGATGGAGATTTTTTGCTTACAACGGATACGGCGAAAGAACTTTTTTCTGCTTGCAAGGACGAGCCTATTTTTGACTGGCATTGTCATCTGTCGCCGAAGGAAATTTATGAGAACAAACAGCCCGAGGATATAGCCTCCCTCTGGCTTTTGGGCGACCATTACAAATGGAGGGCGATGCGCTCGTTCGGTATAGACGAGGAATATATAACGGGCGATAAAAGCCATTATGAAAAGTTTAAGGCTTGGGCTTTTTTGATGCCGCACCTTATAGGCAATCCGCTCTACCATTGGACGCATTTGGAGCTTCAAAGGTATTTTGGGATATATGAGCCGCTAAACGAAAACACTTGTGATGAAATATGGGAAAGAGCAAACGGTAAAATAAAAGAGGGCGGCTACACCCCTCGTGAGCTTATAGAAAGAAGTAATGTTTTTTGTGTCTGCACTACTGACGACTCCGCCGACTCGCTCGAATACCATATTGAAATAGCTAAGGACAGGAGCTTTAATACAAAGGTTTTGCCCGCTTTTCGCCCCGATAAGGCTTTAGCAATTGAGGCTTATACTTTTTTAGGCTGGGTTACTGATTTAAACAACATTTCAGGCAAAACGGTTACAGATTATAGCTCTCTAATAGAAATATTAAAAGAGCGTATAGAGTTTTTCAGCAGCTTAGGCTGTAAAGCCGCTGACCACGGGCTTACATATGTACCGTTTAAGAGGGCAGACGAAAACGAGCTTAATAAAATCGTGAAAAAGGCACTCGGCGGCGAGAAGCTTGAAACAGATGAGATTGAAAAGTATAAAACAGAGCTTTTAATTTTTCTTGGCGGCGAATATGCCAAAAGAGGTTGGGGCATGGAAATACACATTGGTGCAATGCGTAATAACAATACCGCAATGTTTAATAAAATCGGTCCCGATACGGGCTATGACTCTGTGGGCGATGATTTAATGGCGCACAATTTATCAAGGCTGCTTGACAGTCTTGAGGTTGACGGTAGGCTTCCGAAAGTAGTTTTATTTACGCTTAATCCGAGGGATAATTATGTATTAGGCACTATGCTTGGGAACTTTCAGGGACCGCAGGCGCGCTCAAAAATCCAGTTCGGCAGCGCATGGTGGTTTAATGACCATTATGACGGAATGAGAGAGCAAATGAAAACGCTTATGAGCCTTGGCGTATTCTCAAAGTTTATAGGTATGGTAACGGACAGCAGAAGTCTTCTTTCATATCCGCGCCACGAGTATTTCAGGCGCATACTCTGCGAGCTTTTAGGCGATTTGGTTGAAGAGGGAAAATATCCTGCTGATATGGATTTTCTTTATCAAACGGTCAGAGACATTTCATTTAATAACGCAAAAGTATACTTTGGGGCATAAAAAAAGCAGGCTGTTTTTACAGCCCGCCAGTTAATTTCAATATCGCCGCGCCGATTTTCGGGACCTTGACGAATTCGGTGCAGGGCGAGTCTGTGAGAAGCTCCTTTGAGAATTTGTACCGCTCGGGCAGGTAGTAGTCGATTTCGTGGTTATTGCGGTTGACAATGACGATGACGCCGGAATTTGTTTTTTTGCACTCTCTGGCGAAGGCGGCGCAGCCGAGCATTGCCGATACGGGTACGAACGCGCCGTCTTTAAGGCAGGGCAGGGACGAGCGTATTCGCCCTAAAAGCCTGTAATGCTCTATCAGCTCTTTATCCTCTTTACCCCACGGATAGCAGGCTCTGTTGAACGGGTCGCCGCCTCCCGTAAGCCCCGCCTCATCGCCGTAGTAGACGGACGGGAAGCCGGGGAGCGTGTACTGCAATACCGAAACGGCTTTCAAATATGTTTTGCCAAGCTCGTATTCCTCGGGCGTTATCTGATATTTCGCGAGCAGGGGACGCGGTTTCTTTTCAATATCGTCATTTGTAAGGCGCGTAATAATCCTTGCGGTGTCGTGCGTTCCGATGTGATTCATAAGCGAGTTCAATATCGGCAAAGGGTAGTTTTCACAAATCGAAACGACGCTTTCCATAAACTCCTCTGCCACCCCGCTGCGCATAAAGCGCAGGACGGCGTCCGCGAAGGGGTAGTTCATAACGCCGTCAAGCTGATTTCCCAAAAGGTAGCGGCGGCGCTTGCCGTAGCTTACCTTAGTGGTGGCGTCCTCCCAGACCTCCCCGATTATCAGACAGTCGGGGTCTTTTGTTTTCGCGCTTTTATACAGAGCGTCGATAAACAAATCCGGAAGCTCATCCGCGACGTCGAGCCGCCAGCCCGACGCTCCGCATTTAAGCCATTTTTCGACGACGCCGTTTTTTCCCGTGATAAACTCAAGGTATGAAGGGTCTGTTTCGTTTACCTCGGGTAAGGTTCTCACATTCCACCAGCACTTGTATTTTCGGTCTGCGGTGAAAGAGTACCAAGAGTGAAACGGGCTGTTCGGGTCGTTGTACGCGCCGCCGTCTCCATAGCGCTTTTCCTTGTTGAAATACACGCTGTCAGAGCCGGTATGGCTGAAAACGCCGTCAAGTATTACGCGTATTCCGTATTCGGCGGCTTTTTCGCACAGCCGTTTGAACGCTTTCGAGTCGCCCAGCATCGGGTCGATTTTAAGAAAATCCGCCGTATTGTACCGGTGGTTAGAATGAGCCTCAAATATAGGGTTCAAGTATATCGCGGTAACGGACAGCGACTTTAAGTACACAAGCTTTTTGATTATTCCGTCAAGGTCGCCGCCGTAATAATCGTTATTAAGGGTTTCCCCGCGTTCGTCCGGCTTCCAAAGAACAGGCTCGTCGGGGCTTTCGTGTAAAATTCTGTCCGTCGGCACGTTTTCTTTTTTCAGTTTAGAGTTATAAAACCTGTCGGGGAAAATCTGGTACATTATGCCGCCCTTTATCCAATCGGGAGTGGATAGATTCGGGCAGTATACGGTCTGCTGCCATTCGGTTCCCGAAGGCGAATATTCGCCCATACCGGAGTCCTTCAAGTATATTTTGCCTGTGCCGAAAGGAATTCGGTACTCAAAATGATAAAAATACAGACCGGGTACTGAAAAGGAGTAATCAACCGCCCACCGTTCGTCGCAGCCGTTTTCCGTGACGCCGCTCCATAACAGGTCAATTCTTTGAGGATGCCCCGCGTCCCTGCGGACAACAAAACTCACTCCGCTGCACGAAAATGAGCGGGGAATGAGTACGGCAAAGCGAATGCTTTCGCCTGCCGCCGAGGCTCCGAAAATGGATTTGTGGCAAATGTCTCTGGAATTGTAAGGACAGCTCATATTTATTTCCCGTATCCGTCCGGATTATTTTTCTGCCATCTGTATGAGTCCGCGCACATATCGTCAAGCGTTTTTTCGGCTTTCCAGCCAAGTTCTTTAAGAGCTTTTTTCGGGTCTGAATAGCACACGGCGATATCTCCGGGTCTTCTCGGCTCCTCCCTGCACGGTATTTTAAGTCCGGACGCTTTCTCAAACGCCCTGACAAGGTCGTAAACGCTGTAACCCGTACCCGTTCCAAGGTTATAGGTGAAAAGTCCGGTGCGGTCATTTAATTTTTCGAGCGCCTTTATATGACCCTTCGCAAGGTCTGTGACATGGATGTAATCGCGCACGCCCGTGCCGTCATGCGTGTCGTAATCCGTACCGCGAACGGGCAGATACGGGAATTTGCCGACGGCGGTCTGGGTTATGCGCGGCATTAAGTTGTTCGGTACGCCGTTAGGGTCCTCGCCGATAAGCCCGCTCTTATGCGCCCCGATAGGGTTAAAATAACGAAGCAGACATATTCCGAAGCCGCCGTCCGACTTATATAAATCGGACAAAATCAGCTCAATCATATATTTTGACGTGCCGTAAGGATTGGCGGCGGCTCCCGCCGGCATATCCTCGGAGAGGGGCGACTCGTTGTTCACTCCGTAAACCGTCGCGGAGGAGCTGAAAACAAGACGCTTGCAGGCATGCCTTTGCATAGCCTTACAAAGAACAACGGTTCCGTACACATTGTTATCGTAGTATTCAAGCGGTATTTCACAGGACTCCCCGACAGCCTTCAGTCCCGCGAAGTGAATGACCGCGTCGATTTTATTTTCGCCGAAGACGCGCTCTAATACATTGCTGTCGCGGATGTCTCCCTGATAAAAGCCGAACTCTTTGCCGGTTATGGTTTTTACCCTGTCCAGAGCGGTTTTCGAGCTGTTATAAAGATTGTCGAGCACGATAATTTCATATCCGCAATTAAGCAGCTCGACGCAGGTGTGGGAGCCTATATACCCCGCTCCCCCTGTAACGAGTATCGTCAAATTATTCCCCTCCTTGAAAAGTTGTTTTATTATTGCGGCGCCTCTTCCGGCTGTGTTGTTGTGGGAGCAGTGGTCGGAGCAGTGGTCGGCGCAGTGGTCGGAGCAGTGGTCGGAGCAGTGGTCGGTGCAGTGGTCGGCGCCGTGGTTGGCGCCGTGGTGGGCGCCGTGGTTGGCGCCGTGGTGGGCGCTGTGGTGGTAGGATTTTTGGTCGTGGTCGGTTTCGTCGCGCTTGTATTGCCTGTGCTTGGCACGGACGCCGACGTGTCGGTTGAAGCGGCGGTTTCGCTTGGAGTTGAGGACTCGCTCGTGCCAATATCAGTCGCTGCGGATGTGTTGCCCGACGTTATATAAGCGGGGACGCTTACCGAGGTCTGGACGCCGGTTTTGGTTTCGGTTTCTTTTTTTGTAAAGAGTCCGTCGAACACTCCGGTAAATTTCAGCCCGACTATAAGGCTTGCAAGAAGCGCTAATCCGATTATGACGAGCGCTGCTATCATCCCTTTTTTACCGACCGCTGCGACGGGGCGTCCGTTATATTCCTCATCGTCTTCGTCATACCCGTCCTCTTGCGGTTCGTCCGCGCCGGCTTCGGGAGCGTCGGCTCCGTAGCCGTCCGCGTACAGAGCCTCTCTGAAAGCGGCTATATCGGAGGCTGTGGTTTTTATCAGCATCAAAAGCCCGAAAGCCGCCTCTCCCAGCAGGTCGGACTCGCTTTCGCCCGGATTTGCGTAAAGCTTTCTGACAATGGCTTTATGCTCGTCCGCGACGCAAATGAAAGAGTATAGCTCCGTTTCGCCGTCCTCTGTGTCTTTTGCGCGCATTTCGGTGATGGATACACCGATATCGGCTCCGGCAAGCTCTCTTGAAATTTTGGCTATCTGCGCGGCGTATTCGCCAGACCTTTGGTCGCCCGTATCCTCAATATGAGGGGTAAATCTGAACTGCTCCTCATAATCGTCGCAGTTGACGAGAATGGATTTCAGATACTCTGACGCCGAGGTCGAGGGAATAGCTACCCGCAAATAATTCTCTCTGAGCAGCCTGATAACCGCGAACGCTTCGTCTGTATACTCTTTCGGAACACCCTGTTGTGCGCTGTTTTCCGGCGAATTACCGTGCGGCTGCGAAGCGCCGTCCTGCGCGAACGGGAATACCGAGTTTTGGAGAATGTAGCCGAGCCTGTCTTTATCAAGAGGCAGAAGCACTATATACTGTCCCTCTGACTCAACATAAAAACCGCAGTACATTCCGTCAACCGAAAGAAGCGTTACACAGGACGAGGGTACCGTGCAGTGGGCGTCAATAATCTCTTCCGAAAGAAGCGTATCGCCCAACGCAAGCTCTATCGCCGCGTTTTTCTCGGCTTGCAGCCCGAACGCTTCAATTACGGTGCTTTTCAAGCCGTTGTAAACAGGCGGCGCGGCTGCTATAACAAGGACATTGGCGGTGTGCAGCGCTATATCGAGCGCGTCAAACAGCCCGGACATATCCGAATAGTCCACAAAACCGGACGAGCCGTCCTTTAAGAGCTGTCCGAGTATCATATCCTTTGCCTGAGTGTAAGATATGTCTCCATTGTCAGTATAAGAAAAGAATTGTATGTTCACAGCATTTTTACCTCCTAATACTCAGGGTACCATTTTTCATCGTTGGCATACGGGTTATTTTTGCCCTTCTTATCATAATAACCCTGCGGATATTTTATGGGGGCGGATTTTTTCAAAACGAGCGAAAGGTCAACCTCCTCGCTTTCACCCGGTCTGACCATTCTGGCTATCACTATAAGACGCGCGTTTTCGAATTCATAGGTGCAGGTCATCAGGGTGAGAATTTTATCTGTCGCAAGCAGAGTGACTCCCGTCTTATAAAGAGTGCGTTTATCAATTTCGGCAATATATGCTTCAAAGCTTTGCTGACTGATGTTGTTGAACAGGCAGTTGAGCAGATAACCGTCGTCGCCCGCCTTTACGCCGTTTAGTATAAACGCGCCGTAAACCTTCCATTTATAATCGCCGTAAGCAGTATTGAACTCAATAACGGGAGATTTTTTGTATCCGTCCGCCGTTTTATAATACTTCAGGTCATGGAAGCGCGCGCCGTCCTTCATATAATGTCCTATCAAAACGGTGTTCATATCGAGATTTACCATATTGTTTTGTGCGAGAGCGAAAACAGCCCCGTATCTTGTAGCTTTGCCGTAGAAGTCGTGGTCGTAATAAAAATCGTCGTCACTGTGTCTGACTACCGCCGTGCTAATATTTGTGCCCGGAATTGTGAGGTATCCTACGAATTCGCGGTTTGCGGCGTAGAGAAGTGCATACTTATAGTTGAAGCCCGCGGGGAATTCCACATTTTTGAGATGCGGATATTTCTCTATGAGGTTATTTAGAAATTCAGCGCTTTTTGTGTCTTTTACGGTAATTTCCGTATCGGACAGCGTAAGGTTCTCGAGCTGATTGTTAACGCCCTTCATCTTATAGTAATCGACGCCGCGTTTTACTATCATAGAACCGGAAACTACAAATGTGGTAAAGGTGATGAAAAGCAGTATATTTCTAAAAATTTTCGCGGTTTTTCTTTTTTTCTTTTTTGCTTTGTTATCAATCCTGCCGCCGGCGGACGAACGCTCGTTATGAATCATAAACTCGTCATAAGAGCGGAAGCGCGTCAAATATTCGTCTCTTGATGCTTTCGTGCCGTCGAATTCATAACGCTCCGAGACTATTTCCTGTAAAGCGTCAAAAACGTCTCCGGAAACGGCGGCTTCGCCTTTTTCCGAGCTTTTTATATCGGAAATCGGTTCTTTTTTAATTGTGTACCTTTACTGTTCACACGCTGTATTTACGGTATATCTTAA
>CAZQXZ010000111.1:0-4846 GCA_964597515.1 uncultured Eubacteriales bacterium
GGCAGGGGAACGGTTCTTTCGGAGCCTTCCGTTATAGCGGTGGATAAAGAGAACGGCTCACTTGTTGCCGTCGGGCAAAAAGCTTATGATATGCTGGGGAAAAACCCGAATGTCTATGAGGTAATCAGACCTCTTGAAGGCGGCGGCGTCGCCGATTACGATATGGCGCAGATGATGCTTGACGCTTTTTTTGACATAATATGCAAAAACAAGGTCTTTAAACCCACAATAGCCGCCTGTATGCCTGCAGGGATAACGGAGCTTGAGCGGCGAACGCTTCTCCAGCTCTACTTAAACGCCGGCGCGGGGCGCGTCTGCCTGCTCGAACAGTCTGCGGCGGCGGCTGTCGGCGCGGGAGTGGTTTTGGACAAGCCGTTCGGCACTATGGTTATCGACATAGGCGGCGGAACGACGGACGTCGCCGTCATAACGATGGGAAGCGCCGCGGTTTCGCGCTCGATAAAAACGGGCGGAGAATTGCTTAATAAGAATATTATTGATTATCTGAGAATAAACAGGGGCGTAATAATAGGCGAAAAAACCGCTGAGAGCTTAAAGCTGCAGCTTGGGGGAGCCTTGAAGCGCCGCGAGGAAATAGCGGCGGTGTCCAGAGGAAAGTTGGTTGACGACGGCATGCCTTTTTATTTTGAAGTGACCGCGAACGAGATAAACCTCGCGATAAGAGAGAGCGTTGAAAGCATATGTAAAGCCGTCCTCGGCGTTCTTGAAATAACGCCGCCCGAGCTTCTGAAAGACATAACCGAGAGCGGCGTTATACTAAGCGGCGGAGCTTCGCGCCTTTACGGGCTGGACGCGCTTATATCGGAATACGCTTCGATAAAAACGACGGTTGTGGCAGACCCCGAAAACGCCGTGGTAAAAGGACTCGGAAAGGCTTTGAGAAACGCCGAATACTTAAAGGAACAGGGATATGTATTTAAGACATTTGAAGATATATGACTGATATGGAGCTAAAAACAGAAATTAACACAATGACGGCGCGGGACGTTCCGTCTCTCGCGCTCCTTGAGAGAGAATGTTTTTCCTGTCCGTGGAGTGAAAACGCTCTTTACAGCGAGCTGTCAAACGAAAACGCTTTGTTCCTGACCGCTAAGGAGAACGGCGAGCTGCTCGGTTATATCGGCTCGCATTTAATAACCGGCGAGTGTTATGTCACAAACATCGCCGTATTTGAACGCCACAGGCGCCGCGGCGTCGCGAAGGCGCTTATTGACGGGCTGTGTTTTTTGCTTAGGAAGGAAAACGCGCGGTTTTTGACTCTTGAGGTCAGGCGCTCAAACAAAGCTGCCGCCGCGCTTTATGAAAAAATGGGCTTTATTGTATCGGGAGAAATAAAAAATATGTACGAAAAGCCGCGTGAAGACGCGCTGATATACACATATGAATTCTAATGGAAAATTGAAAATGGAAAATGGAAAATTATGTGCGGGAAAGACCCCGCGACCCAATAAATTGAAAATTCTTGCTATTGAGACGTCGTGCGATGAAACAGCCGCCGCCGTAGTCGAAAACGGGCGCAATGTGCTTTCAAGCGTGATAGCCTCGCAGGCGGCGGAGCATAGGATTTACGGCGGAGTAGTTCCGGAAATTGCCTCGCGCCGCCATATTGAGGCGATATGCGGCGTTACCGAAAACGCTCTCGCGCAAGCAGGTTTAGCTTTGTCTGATATGAACGCGCTTGCCGTAACACACGCGCCGGGACTTATCGGCGCGCTTTTAGTAGGCGTCAATTACGCCAAGGGCTTGTCGCTCTGCACAGGCTTGCCCTTGGTACCCGTTCATCATCTGCGCTCACATATCGCCGCCGCCTACATTACGCACAGGCGGCTTTCGCCCCCGTTTCTCGCGCTCGTCGTATCCGGCGGGCACAGCCATATTGTCGACGTGCGCACATATACGGATTTTGGCGTTCTCGGAAGGACGCGCGACGATGCCGCCGGAGAGGTGATGGACAAAGTGGCAAGAACGATGGGGCTGCCGTATCCGGGCGGGTACCACCTTGATACTGCATCAAGGGACGGCAACCCGAATGCGTATGAGTTCCCGCGCCCGCGAGTAGACGGTTCCCCCCTTGATTTCAGCTTTTCGGGGATAAAAACGTTTGCCGTCAACCTTCTTCATAACGCCTCAATGCGCCATTCGGAAATAAACGCACAGGATTTCGGCGCGTCATTCATAAACGCCGTTACGGACTGCCTTGTTAAAAACGCGCTTATCGCGGCGCGGGAGACAGGACAGAAAAAGATTGTTTTAGCCGGAGGCGTCGCGGCAAACTCCGTTTTGAGAAGAAAAATGGAAAAGCTCTGCGGCGAGAAAGGCTATGAATTGTATATGCCCGAGCTTTCACTTTGCGGCGACAACGCCGCCATGGTAGGCGCTCAGGCATATTACGAGTATCTCTCGGGGAGTACGGCGGATTTATCGCTCAACGCCGCCGCCTCTCAGCCTATCGGATAAGATTGTCCCGTATGACTGTTTCAGCTCACAGCTGAGAACCGCGCCCGCGGCGGTCGGCGTATAGGTATATTTAGCCGTTTCGGTTTCGCATATACTTTCCGTCAGATGTTCTTTGTTGCCGGAAAAGACCGAGAGAGCGTCGAGAGCCGCGTTTACGGCGTCCTCGCTTTCGCCCGTAAAGCTTGAAAACAGGATTGGCAGAAATATGCGCACGCTATCGTTTTGCGCCGCCGAAATACTGTCAAACACTATGTGACACGCCGTCAGGCGGTGTTTTATATCAAGATCGGCGCATATGAGAAACTGCAAATCCCCGCAGGAGACAAAGCCGCAGGCCTGTGATTCATCCGCGTCAAGTACGAAGCCCTCCGGTTTTATTATTTGCTGTTCGTACTTTTTGTTTACCCTTGACATCAGCCCGGTAAGGTCGTTTCCGTGATTTTGCGCGAAGCAGCCCGCAAGCAGCAGCAACGCCGTTATGGTGAGGATAGCGGTTAATATTTTCATAAAAAGCCTCATATTGTTTACAATTATTTTACAACTTATTTTTAGTATATATTATAATTTATATTATTGTTAAATCGAAAATAAGACCATTTTAAGGCGGTGCATGTATGAAATTTATTAAGAAGTTCAAATCTTATCCGAAAAGGAAAAAGAATTTGATATACAGTTTAACCGGAATAGCGGTTATCGGCATTGTTTTCCTTGCCGTTATCTTCTGGCCTGACGGACCTCCGTCGGTTGCCGCCGCGGTGATTGAAAACGGCTCGATTCAGAGTAAAATTGAGACGTCGGGTACGGTAACGACGGAGGACTCCTCAAAGTTTACGCTTCCCTTGGGGACTCTTGTGAAGGAGGTAAACGTAACGGTTGGCTCCGTGGTAAGACAGGGAGACCTTCTTGCGGCTTTTGACGCATCCTCCGTCCGGTCTGTAATGACTGCTAAAAAATCCGATTACACAAAAGCGAAAAACGCGTATGAAGACTATAAAGCTTCGGTTAAAAAGGCGAAAGCGTCGATACCCGAACTCGAAAAGCAGATTGTAGCGGTTGGCGCGGACATAGCTGCGCTTGAAAAGGAAATTGCCGAAAATGAGTCAAAAACGTCGGCTCAAACCACTCAGGCGTCCACATCTGCGACAACCTCCGCATCGGGCGGCTCGTTTTTTGACGAGCTTAACGAGCTGTTGACTAACATTGTAAACATACAGGGGACAATAAGCGACCTTAACGATATGTTTGCAAGTCTTAACGGTATGAACGGTATGTCATACGATATGGCGTCGCTTATGGCAGAGGGCATGGACACTCCGCAAAACCGCCTTATATCATATAAGCTGCAGCTTGTCACTCTAAATACTCAGCTAACCGCCAACAACGCCTTGGCGCAGGGTCCGCTGGACTCCGTTTACAAATCAGTCGCCGATAAGGCTTACGCCGATATGCTTATGACGGAAAAAGAGATTGAGGCGTTAAAGGACGGCTGGTACGCTCAAAGGGACGGCGTTGTAACCGCTGTGAATATAGCCGCAAACACCGCTTATGCTCCGGTTGAAAATAAAAGCTCGGGCATTGATATGGGCTCCATACTCTCCTTGCTTTCGGGCGGGGGAGACGTAACCTCGCTTATTTCCGCATTTATCGGCGGAGGCAACGAAAATATAGGAATAGAAGTAAAGAACTACGAAGGGTTTATAGCCACCGTTACGCTTGACAAGTACAACCTCCAAGAGGTAAAGGTGGGTCAAAGGGTAAATGTTATATCGGTAAACGACCGTGAATACGACGGAGAAGTGGTATATGTGGCCGCCGAGGCTACGGAAAGCTCTTCGCTGGACATCGCGTCGCTCGCGGGTTCTCTCACGGGCGGCTCGGGTTCATCGAGCGGGGCTGTCTGCAAAATCAAAATAAACAATCCCGACGGCGCTGTGGTTGTAGGCTTTGACGTGAGTCTTGAAATCATTACGGCGGTTGTAGACGACGTACCCATTGTCCCTGTCGAGGCTGTAAGGTACGACGATAAGGGAGTATTTGTCTGGAAAATAAGCAGCGGTAAAAAAACGGTTTCCAAAGCATATGTTGTGCTCGGAGTAAGCGAGGATACGAAATACGAGCTTGTTTCGGGAGTAGAGCTGGGGGATACAATCATAATAAGCCCGCCCACATCGCTTGGAGACGGAGATAAAGTTGCCGTCAAGAAAGACTGAGGTTTGGCTTTGTGATTAAGGAATACATTAAAATTGCGGTTTACAGCATACGGACGAATATGATGCGTTCGCTGCTCACAATGCTCGGCATTATCATAGGAGTGGCTTCGGTCATCGCTATTATTACGGTAGGCAACGGCGATGACCGAAGCCACTCC
>CAZQXZ010000111.1:4856-7253 GCA_964597515.1 uncultured Eubacteriales bacterium
TAGTCGGTATGATAAAAGAGATGGGCAGCTCCAACGCCGTCAGCGTCACCGTAAATCCGCAGATAGCCTCGTCGAGCGATTATATTACCGCCGAGGACATCAAAGCTATCAAGGAGCTTGAGATTGTCGAGTACATCTCCCCGACAGTTATCGGTATCGGCTCGTTTAAAACAAAATATGAAGACGGATTTGCGTTTACGATAGGCGGAACTACGGATTTTAAGTATATTATGGGCTCCGACTGCAAATACGGAAGATTTTTTGACGACCAGGAATACATATCGTCAAGACCCGTCTGTATTATCGATACCGCGAGCGCCTCTACGCTGTACGGTTATGAGAATGTTGTCGGCGAGACAATCGACTATTTTTCAAACGGAAAAACATACAGGCTGAAAATAATAGGCGTTATGGATTTGCTCGGTATGTTCGGCAGCAGCTCGGACGATTATATGGAGCAGATGTCGAGTATGAGCAGTATGATGGGCGGTTTTACGATGACGGCGTGTATGCTGCTTATACCGTCGAGCACGGCTTCAAAGATGCTTGACGCGCAGGAGAGGTACGACGCTTGCTATATTATGTCGAAGGACCCGTCCGACCTCGACGCCGCAGGCAACGCCGCGCTCAACCTCCTCAAAGCAAGGCATAAAAACTTTGATCGCGAGGGCGTATATACCGTTACAAACCTTGCGAGTCTCGTAGATTTGCTTGAAACGGTTATTTCGATATTCACCCTGTTTATAGCCTGTATAAGCGGTATTTCGCTTTTAGTCGGCGGAATAGGCGTTATGAACATAATGCTCGTATCGGTAACAGAGCGCACGCGTGAAATCGGTATAAGGAAAGCCTTGGGGGCGCGCACCTCCGCGATTTTACTGCAATTTTTAACGGAGTCCATCATTTTGTGCGTAATCGGCGGAACAATAGGACTGATAATAGGCGTCTCGGGCGCTCTGTTCGCCGCGTATCTTGTGGGGATACCTATTCAAGTGAAAATCTCGACGATCATACTCGCCGTCGGATTTTCAAGCGCTATTGGCATATTCTTCGGTATTTATCCCGCGCGGCGCGCTGCAAAGATGCCGCCTATCGAGGCTCTCAGGAGAGAGTAAAAAACACTTGCAAAAAAATTAACAATGTTGTAAAATGATATGGTAAATTTTATTAAAAGAGGGGATATTTATGAGTGTTCTTAACAAAAAATCGGTTGAGGATTTAGAAGTATCGGGCAAAAGAGTATTGGTACGCTGTGATTTTAACGTAAAAATGGAGGGCGGCGTCATAACAAGCGACAAACGCATAGTCGCTTCGCTGCCTACCATTCAGTATCTGATAAATAATAACGCCAAGGTAATTCTTTGTTCGCATTTGGGCAGACCGAAGGATGGCTTTGATCCGGAGTTTTCGTTAGCTCCCGTGGCTGCGAGGCTTTCCGAGCTTTTAGGCAAAGAGGTTCTGATGGCGAAGGACGTCGTGGGCGAGTCCGCTCAGTCGCTTGCCGCTTCGCTGAAAGAGGGCGGCGTGCTGCTTCTTGAAAATGTGCGTTTTGAAAAAGGAGAAACAAAGAACGACGCAGAGCTTTCAAAGAAATTCGCTTCTCTCGCGCAGCTGTACGTGAACGACGCTTTCGGCTCCGCCCACAGGGCGCACAGCTCGACCGCCGGCGTAGCCGACTATCTTCCCTCCGCTGCCGGATATCTTATAAAAAAAGAAATCGAGTTTATGGGAGGCGCCCTTGAAAACCCGAAAAGACCCCTTGTCGCCATACTCGGCGGAGCGAAGGTGTCGGATAAGATAGGCGTTATAGAAAATCTTATTGACAAGTGCGATACCGTCATTATAGGCGGCGGTATGGCTTATACGTTTTACGCGGCGAAGGGCTACAATTGGGGCGACTCGCTTTGTGAGACCGATAAAATCGAGGACGCCAAGGCGATGATGAAAAAAGCCGAAGAGAAGGGCGTCAAATTCCTTATTCCGCTTGACACGAAGCTCGGCAGGGAGTACGCTCCCGATACCGAAACACAAATTGTAAACGCGGACGCCATTCCGGACGGTTGGATGGGTCTTGACATCGGTCCTAAAACTCAGGAGCTTTTCAAGGACGCCATAAAGGGCGCCGGCACAGTCATCTGGAACGGACCGATGGGCGTTTCGGAGTGGGAGAACTTCGCGGCGGGTACCATAGCCGTGGCGACGGCCGTAGCCGAGTCGGGAGCGGTTTCGATAGTCGGCGGCGGGGACAGCGCTGCGGCGATAAAGAAACTGGGCTTTGAGAAGAAAATGTCGCATATTTCGACGGGCGGCGGCGCGTCTCTTGAGTTCCTTGAGGGTAAAGAGCTTCCGGGTATCGCCGCTATAAACGATAAATAATTCACTCATTTGAAAGGACTT
>CAZQXZ010000112.1:0-6844 GCA_964597515.1 uncultured Eubacteriales bacterium
TTACACTAAATGCAACTTCAAATTCTACTGTTGCATTTACTTTGAGAATTTACTCTCAGAAAAAAATAATTTAAAAATCAAACAAATGTTTGCTTTTTAAAATTATATGTGTTATACTGCATTCAGAATGTTTGTTCTATAAAATCTCAGTGAAAGGAACAGCGCTATGGAACCTATAAACGCTACGCAAAAAAGGATTTACGAATATCTTATGGAGCGCTCGCAGGACGGCGTTCCGCCGTCGGTAAGGGAGATAGGCGCCGCCGTGGGGCTGAAATCGACTTCCTCCGTCCAAGCGGCTCTCGACGCGCTGGAGAAAGCGGGGTATATTATGCGCGACCCGCTTCTCAAACGCTCAATACGCCTTTTGGGGCAGGTTGACAACGTGCTTTCTGTGCCGCTTCTGGGTACTGTTACGGCGGGTATGCCCATTCTTGCGGTTGAGCAGATTGAGGGCTATATACCGTACTCGGGCAGGGTTTCGCGCGATAAACTGCTTTTCGCGCTGCGCGTCAGAGGCGACAGCATGATAAAAGCCGGCATACTGGACGGCGATATAGTAATAGCCGAAAAAACCCCTTACGCGTATGACGGCGAGATAGTTATAGCGATGCTTGACGACGAGGCGACGGTAAAACGCTTTTACAAGGAGCGCGGCCATTTCAGGCTTCAGCCGGAAAACGACGATTTTGAGCCGATTATTTCAACGGAAATCATCATACTGGGCAAGGTCCTCGCCCTTTACAGGGAATTTGATTAATCGAACCCAATACAGTTTTAAAAGCCGACCGGAAGAAGTCTTCTCTCCGGCCGGTTCCCTTATTTGCTTTGCAAGCCGTCAATGTACGCTTTCAGCTTTTCTTTGTCGTTTTTGCTTAACTGACGGTATGTGTGAAGGTGTTCGAGTTCATCCGGCGATAAATCGCTGTATTGCATCCGCTGTTTCACATCGGACAGACCGGCTATATAGTCAAGCGAAACATCAAAAAGCGCGGCGACGGTTATCAGAGTTTCGATATCTGGTTTTCTTTCGCCAACTTCGTATGCGCTGACGGTCGACTGTGAAGTATTGAGCTTTAACGCCAATCCCTCCTGCGTAAGCCGCCGCTGTTCGCGCAACTCCCTCAATCGCATCATAATACCACACTCCCGAATAAATATTACCTCATATACTTGTAAATGATATTCGGGAATGATATAATGAATAATTGTAAAACAGGTAAATCTGTAAAGATATTGCACATATGGTTTCCCTTGAAAATACCGCTAATCAAGTATTATTTTAAAAAAATTAACTTGACTGATTTTACAAGTTCAACAATTGATTTCAGCTCGCTGTCTGTACAGTCAGATAAAAGCTCGTTTAGCTCGTCTATTGAAATATGACTGTTTACTTTCAGGCTGTCATAAACCAGCTCGTCAAGGGAAACGTTTAACACGTTAGCAATTTTCATTAAAGTAGGCAGACTGACTTTTGTCGCGCCCCTCTCAATGTGCGATATATTTGACGGCTCGACAAGGGACAATTCACCTAATTTGGCTTGCGTTAAATTACGCGATACACGAAAATGCCGTATTCTTTCGCCGATAGCTTTATAATTAATTTCCATAACGCAAAAACCTCCCTGCGATTTGTATTGTATATCCTAAAAGGATATGATAAAATAATACAAAAATCCAAAAAGGATATATGCGTTATACTAACAACAGAAAAGAGGGTTTTATGAAAAATCAAACCTGCTGTTTTACGGGACACAGAATTATTCCCGCGGATGAATATGCAGCTATTAAGGCGCGACTTAAAAAAGAGGTGACAGCTCTCGTTGACGAGGGCGTCGTCTATTTCGGCGCGGGGGGCGCCATGGGTTTTGACACGCTTGCCGCGCTTATTGTGCTGGAGTTAAAGCAAGAATTCCCTCATATACGCCTTATTCTGGTTTTACCGTGTAAAGACCAGGCAAAACCGTGGAACGACGAGGACAAAAATATATACAACCGCATCCTTAATAATTCGGATAAGGTTGTATATATATCAGAGTATTATTACAGTGGCTGTATGCGCGCGCGTAACCGGTATCTGGTTGAAAACAGCGGCGTTTGTGTTTGTTATTTGACCAAAAGCAAAGGCGGTACGGCGTATACGGTTGATTTCGCGCGGGAAAAAGGGCTCAAAATTATAAATCTCGCGTGACAGGCGTTCTACTCAAATTTTACGGCCGTACCCGAGGAGATTACCATCAGCATGCCGTTGTTTGCCCCGAGTACCTCGTAATCCGTCTTCATACCGACGATAGCGTTTGCGCCCAAAGAGGCGGCGCGCCGCGCCATTTCCTGTAAGGCGCCGTCCCTCGCTTTTATCAGCTCTTCCTCGTATGCCAACCTCCCGTCGCCTTAAGCGTTTTTCATCTCCAGTCCGCGGGCGTACCCGAAAAATTGGTGACATTATCGTTCATATATCTGCTCTCGCGAAGGCGCGTGATGCCGAGTCTTTTAAAGTCCTCGTAAAGCTTCCTGTTCTCGTCCTTCCAGCCGGACGCATTGTCCAGCCTTGAGAATTCGCTTTCCTTGTTGCAGCCCTTCCAGTATCTCCACGAAAGCTCGCTTCGCTCGACATTTTCATAAACCGTTTCGTTTTCCGCCAAGGAGCGGGCGTTGACCCAAAGCTCGTCGATATACGCTATTTCGTTTTTCGTCAGCTTTAAGACTCCCTTGTCCGTCATGCTTCTGAATATAGTCATATGATTTCCGCCTTGACCCGTTTTAGCGCAGGTAATTCTGATATATTCCTTAACATACTGCCAGCTTTCGCCGTAATACGCCCGTAAAAAGCCGTCCGACTCCTTTTCAAGGTCGCAGTAGGGGTCCCACAGCAGGCGCGCAAGTAGAAAAGATCTGTATTCGGCAAATTCGGCGTCGCATTCGGCGGCGGAATAATTGCCCTCCTCATAAACGCCCACAACGTTATTCTCGGCAAAGAGCTGCATATTCGCCTGAATGACATGGAAGTTCGGGAACGGTCCGGCGTAATGCGAGTAGTTGGTAGTATAATCCCAGACATAGAGCCTGCCGGAGATTTGCGCCCACTTTTTAAGGTCCTCGCAGAACCGCGCGTTCTGCTCGCATTCAGGGTCGCTAAGCGCGTGGGAGAAGCAGCATTCAATCGAGCAAAGGCGCACGATGACGTTATCCCTCGGAACAACATATTTCGGAGGAGTGCGCGTGTACTGATAGGCGAACGTGTCAAGCGCGGCGTCGGGGAACTCGTCTTTAACGGCGTCGGCGACTTGGTTTACGAAAGTAAGCATCGTACCGGCGTGCGACTCCTCGTATTCGTCAAGAGCTTTGCATGACGCACATTCGCAGTAATCCTGATTATCGTGCTGGGTAAGCGAGACGATGGCGTCGGGGTCGCTTTGAAGAATTGTCCTGACCTCGGAAATGACGATGTTCAGAACGTCGGGATTTGTAAGACAAAGCTGGTTCGGAGTCCGCTTGCCGCCGTGAAGCGCAAAGTACTCCGGGTGGCTGTCAAAGTATTTCGACGAGGCGCAGATGCTCGTCGTAAACGTATGGCAGAAGCCGCCCACATAGCCCATAAAGCCGCCGTTTTCATCCGAAAGGCTACGGTATGTGTTCCCGTTTAGCCTGTTGGCAATGCTGTACTCGACGTTTCTCGGGCTGAGCCAGTCCGTCTCCCTGTATTCGAGGTACGGCGTTTGTGAAATATTTAAGCTGACAGGCACCTTGACCGCGCCGCCCTTCGGCAGCGAAATAAGGTCGTGCGCGTACCAGCGGCAGCCTAACGCCTCTAAAAAAGCGTAGACTCCGTAAAGCGTGCCGCGCCTTTGGGCCCCCGCTATTACGATTTTTTCGCCGAGCGTAAAAACGTTTACGTCTTCAAGGTGAAAAAGAGACCGATCAACCGTATAAAGCGCGCCCTCGCGGTTCGTTTTGCCGACTATTATTTCCCTGTCACAAACATCGGCGGTATCCGAAACAATGGGAAGCGAGACGCCGCTGATTTCATTAAGATAATACCGGAGTTTTAACGCGGCGGTGTATTCGGGGTCGCCGCTCCCCTTGGCGCAGACGATAACGTAATCGCTCGCGCCGTTTTCAATGATTGTCATAGTTTCCACCTCAACAGGCACGTCAACAATATCCTTTGGTACGAACGAGGGAACGACAGGGTTTACGGCGTTCCCGATAATCAGATAAAGTGTGGATACGAGCGCGATAAATTTTTTAATGATTTCAAAAATACCGTTATAACTCATAAAGCTTCCTCCCGCAAATAATGATTAAAGCGTCTCGGATTCGATTTAAGGTCTTTCCTTCCCGCAATCGCCGCAGAACTTTCCGGTATTTTCGGCGCCGCAGGAGCATTTCCACGCTCCGGCGGGCTTTGCTTTTCCGCAGTTGCCGCAGAAATTTCCGGAGTTTTCAGCACCGCAGGAGCATTTCCATGCGTCCGCCTGTTTTTGCTCCTGACCAAGCTCGAAAAGACCCTTTGCCGAACCCGCGCCCATGGTCTGAGCCATATTAAGCCCCGCAAAAGCCATAAACGCTCCCGCGCCTTCGTTGGCGGCGGCGGCCTTCATAGCTTCCGCCTGCGCCTCGGTAAGCGTCGCGGCAGCCATTGTCGGGTCTTTTAAAACCGCGCTTCTCTGGAGCCTCTTAATCATATCCTCGTCTTCCTCGGAAGCCGTTATCGAGCTTACGCCGAACGAAGATATTTTTATTCCGCGAAGCTCTGTCCATTTCGCCGAAAGCACCTCGTTAAGCGCGTTTGCAAGCTCCATAGTATGACCGACAATCGCGCTGTACCGAATACCCATTTCGGAAATCTTCGCGAATGCCGGCTGCAAGGCGGTCAAAAGCTCGCTGCGCAGCTGTTCGTCTATCTCGCCGCGCTTGTATTCGCCGTCAACGTTGCCGCTGACGTTTTTATAGAATAAAATGGGATCGGTAAGCCGATAAGAGTATTCGCCGTGGCAGCGCACGGCTATGTCCACGTCAAGCCCGATATTCTTGTCAACGACTCTGAACGGGACGGGGTTGGGCGTGCCGTATTTGTTGCCGATTATTTCTTTCGTGTTGAAATAATAGACCCTCTGGTCCTTTGCGGTGTCTCCTCCGTAGGTAAAGCGCCTGCCGAAGGTCTTAAAGCTTTTTATCAGCCCTTTGCCGAAGCCGCCTTCAAAAACCGTGGGTTCGCTCGACGCGTCATAGGTGAAACGCCCCGGCTCCGCGCAGAACTCGACGATTTCACCCTGGTCGACAATCATCATGCACTGACCGTCGCTGACGACTATTCCGGAGCCGTTTGTAATCAGGTTATCGCTTGCCTTGGTGTTTGAGGAACGCCCTGTAACGCGCCGCTCTCCCTTTAATACCAATATGTCCGCGGGGATAGAGTCGCACACGAAGAACTCCTTCCACTGGTCGGCAAGAACTCCGCCGGCGGAACCGGCGACAGCTTTGATTAAGCCCATATAATTCGCCCCTTTCAAGCGTTTTCTTAATGGTACCATAAAATAATTAAAAAGTACAGATTTTTTAATAATCTGTACTTCAAAATAGCTTGTTATTCGTATTTTTTCAGAAACTCTTTTATCCTCTCGCTCGGATTGGTTCTGAAAACCTCCTCGGGCGCGCCTTGCGACTCGATAACGCCGTCGTCCATAAAAATTACTTTTGTCGAGACCGCCTCGGCGAACGCCATTTCGTGCGTCACTATTACCATCGTCATATTTTCGCTCGCAAGCTGCCTGATGACTTTTAATATTTCGCCCGTAAGCTCCGGGTCGAGGGCGCTCGTAGGCTCGTCAAAAAACAGGATTTTAGGCTCGAGAGCCATAGCCCTCGCTATTGACACGCGCTGCTGCTGACCGCCCGAAAGCTCGCAGGGGTAGCTTTTCAGCTTATCGGAAAGCCCGACGCGCTCCAATATTTTTATCGCGCCGGTTTCGATTTCCTCTTGTATTGACCGGCGGTTTTCCTTATAATCGGGACGCTCTTTCGCGAGCGCCTTTACCGCGAGCGTGACATTGGCGAGCACGGTGTATTGGGGGAAAAGGTTAAAGGACTGAAAGACAAGCCCTACCTGAAGCTGGTTGTCGCGCTTTTGCTTCTTTGTGAGCTTTTTGTTTAAGGAGGCGTCAAAAACCGTTTTGCCGTTGACGCGTATCACGCCGCCGTCCGCCGTTTCAAGCTGGTTGATACAGCGAAGCAGCGTGGTCTTCCCGCTTCCCGAGGAGCCTATAACGGATAAGACCCCGCCCTGCCGAAGGTCGAAGGAAATCCCCCTTAAAACCTTTGACTTGCCGAAGCTTTTCGTTAAATTTTCAACCTCGAGCACAGGCAGAAAAATCATTCCTTTCCGTCATAAAAAGCTTATGTCTTGTAATAATCGAGCTTCTTTTCAACATAATTAAACAGCAGCGTTAAAATTCCGCAAAATGCGAGATAGTAGACGCCTGTGTAAAACAGCGGCCATAAAAGCGCCTCCTTGGAGATAAACCGTTCCGCCGCCTTGATAAGCTCCACAATGGCTATGACCCTGATAAGAGAGGTGTCCTTTACAAGCGTGATGATTTCATTGCTCATCGGCGGAATTATATGCTTTACCACCTGCATCAAAACCACCTTGAAGAAGGTCTGCGTCTTTGTAAGCCCGAGTACCTGCCCCGCCTCGTACTGCCCTTTCGGAATTCCCTCAATGCCGCCCCTGTAAATCTCCGAGAAATAGGCGGCATAGTTGATTACGAACGTTATAAGGGCGGCGAGGAAACGGTCGTCCTTAAATATAGGATTGCCGAACAGCATGCCCGGAACATAAAAG
>CAZQXZ010000113.1:0-1058 GCA_964597515.1 uncultured Eubacteriales bacterium
TGTTAAAATTAAGGTTCAGCGATTGACTTTTTTATGCATAAATGATAATATAAATTGATTGCTTATGTCATATTGTTCCGGAGGTGTGTAGTACGCATAATCAAACAATTATTATGTTCAGCAATGATTATGATTTGCAGGTTGGGCTTGTTAAAATAATTGAAGAGAATTATAGGCTGATAAAGTGCAGTTATGACGTCTCTTCATATAACAGTATCGAGGCCTATAAATCCTCGGTGGCGACTTTCGTTTTTGACGATCTTTCCGACGATTTCAATACATCCTGGCTGCTTACGCGTATTTCAGAGCAGGGACTGTTTGAAACCGTTCCCGTTGCCTTTACGACCCTAGAGGCTTACGAGGGGTTCAGCAAGCTTGGGTACGAGGTGTTCGCGTGCGATATTCTTCCGCTTTTAATTACGAGCGAGCTTGTTGCCAAAAGGCTTTCTAATCTTGTCGATATGTATCTGCTCAAACAGCAGATAGGCAACCTCACGCAAATACACAGCAAACGCCTTATGATGCAGGCAAGCAAGCTTCGCGAGCAGACTCAGAAAATGCACAAGCTCAATTTTGACCTTATAGAGCTGCTTGTCGCCGCCATCGAAAGCCGCGATGTAGAATCGGGTCAGCATATTAAAAGAATAAGATATTTTGTGAAGACCTTGCTTGACGTCGTAGCCACCGAATGCCCGGAGCATAATCTGACGGACGAGCAGGTTGAAATTATTTCTCTCGCGTCCGCCGTTCACGACATAGGTAAAATCTCTATTCCCGACGCCATTTTGCTAAAACCCGCGAGGCTTACAAAGGAAGAGTTTGAGCTTATGAAAGCTCATACCACGAAGGGCGCGCGTCTTTTGAATATGCTTGACGGAATAGGCGACACGATAAGGGTGTCGCTCACCGCCGACCCAATTGAAGAAGTGCGAGCTGCCAAAAGTATTTTAAGGGCAACGGGGCTTTTGCACAGCGGCGCGGAGCTTATTTCATGCCCGTCATGCGGTCGGTGCAAAATAGACCAGATAAAAATTGCAAACGAGGTAGAAAAGGCGCTT
>CAZQXZ010000113.1:1068-6840 GCA_964597515.1 uncultured Eubacteriales bacterium
CCTTTGCCACCATGAGAGGTGGGACGGGAAGGGCTATCCCAACGGCTTGAAGGGCGACGATATACCGATAAGCGCACAGGTGGTTTCCGTCGCGGACTGTTACGACGCTCTGACGAGTGAACGTCCCTACAAGCACGCCCTTTCGCATGAAGAGGCGGTAAATCTTATAAAAACCGGCGCCTGCGGAGCGTTTTCATCCGAGCTTATGAAGTGCTTTGATTGGTGTCTTGCCGATTTTAAGCGTATCGAGGAAGAATTCCGGGCGCACCCCGTGCCGTCTGAGCTTCAGGACGAGCTTATGGACAATATGGAAATAGTGACCGATGAATTCGCCGAGGTGTCCGATAAAAATCTTCCGCGTCCGGTTATCGAGAAATATATGCAGCTGATTATCAACTCATATGACGTAATAGTTGAGGCTGATTTTGAAAGTGATGATTTCACCCTTCACAAGGGCGACTGGGCAGAACTGTTCGGATACATACCGCGCAATATGATTGAAGCCATATCACAGATTACGAGCCGCTGTCATCCGGAGGACCTGCCGAACTTTACGCGCAGCTTTACCGTTGACGAGTTTAAATCCCTCGCTAAGGAAGGTCATAAAAAAACAAGGGCGGAATTTCGCATATTGCCGAACAACGGCAGGGAGTTTCTCGCCATAGGCGCTATTATTTTATTAACAGACGATAAAAAAGAGCTTAAAGGTATTTGCGCCGCTTTCAACGGGTATGACAGCTCTCTGTTTATAAGGGAAGTAAAGCCGAAGTTTCAGACGCATGATGCTTTGACCGGTCTTTTTGTTGAAAGCGCGGCGAAAAATGAAACGGAGATTTTCCTGCGTGACGCCGGGGAAGACGACGTTTGTTTTATGCTGTATATTGATATTGACGGAATGACGTTTATTAACAACACAGAGGGATATGAGTTTGGCAATAAAATAATCAAAGGCGTCGCGGATCGGATTACCGAGTCCGTAGACGGAAAAGACTGTATAACATGCAGGCTTGGAGGCGACAAATTCTGTGTGTTTATGAAGAACGCCAAGCGAAAGGTAGACGCCGTTTTATTTATTGAAAGTATGCATAAAAACCTCAGAAGAGAGTATAAAACGCCCTCGGGTACCAATCTCGTTACGGTGACGATAGGCGTATCGCGCTTTCCCGAGGACGGCACGGATTACAGAACGCTTCTTTCCCAGGCGTCGTATGCTTCGGATATATCCAAGCTCAACGGCAATGATATGTACGCTTTTTACAACCCGTCTATCGATAATTACAGGTATTTTGAAAAGACGTTTCTATATGATATTCAAACGCCTGAAAGCGACGGCGCGAAAACCGGAGAGCGTTTTATACCAGTTATTGATAAAAAATCAAATTCGCTGATAGGTTATGATTATCTTCCATTTTCTATACTTGACGACATCCTGCCTATCCCGTCGGATGTTTTCAGAGACGCTCTGTCGCTTGTTAAAAATAAAAAGCATATTTCCATAATTCAGATAAGGGAACTTGTCACGAAGGTCAGCGAAATAATAGAAAAAACGGGAAATTCGCCTATTTTTTCAACCTTTACATATTTTTCGGATTTGGATATCCCCGCCGTGCTTCAGCAGCTCGGAATACTGTACGATACCTATCCCTGCGCCTGCAGGCACGTTTGCTTGTGTCTTCCGCAGACGTTTCTTGAGAATATGTCCTGGAGGAACCTGAAATCATTTGCGGACAGCGTTAAATCCTTCGGCTTCGCCTTGGGGGTATACCTTGTATGCGATCAGAACCTCAATATGCTTTGCATGAGTGAAGGCGTGTTTGACAGGATTATTTTAGACGGAGAATTTGCCGAAAAAGCCTTTACCGGTTTTTTTCCGCCGGAATTCCTTTCGCATACCGTCAACCACCTTTCGGCTTACACGTCTACCGTAACCATACCCACGGTTTTAGCGGAAGTCAACGCCGAATCTCTTTTCAGTTATGACTGCGTGGGTTTCAGTGTATATGAGCCTATGATAGTTGGAATGGAAAATATGCTGGAGCATTTTTCAATGCAATATACAAAAGAAGAGATGCTCAAGAAAGAGGAACAGGCTAAGAAAGTTATCAATCCCGCGTCATTTATCTTCGCCCTCAATAAAAGCAGTTGTCTTGTTATACAACAGGAATTTATTACCGGCAGTATCACCTATTCAAATAACGCGAAAAGAGTTTTGGGCTACAGTCTCGGCGATTATATTGCGAATAAGGAGCTTGATTTTGACGGCTTTATCCACGCCGACGATGTGCAAACCGTAAAAGAAAGCTTCGCCAAAGCAAAAGGGATGCGTGACAACGCCTTCTGCGGCGCGAGGGTTCTTATTAAATCAGACGGGCAAGAACAATACCGCGCATTTAATTTTACATTCCTGCCAACAACCGACAGCATGAGTGTGACGACGATGATTCAGATAATCTTTTTGCCGGAAACCACGGCGGGAGAGGAGAATTCCGAATGGAATTTGTAAAGGTCCCCTTTGAAAATGTTGAGCTTACGGACGGTTTTTTTGCCGAAAGGCAAAAGCTCAACAAAGAATTAACTCTGTACGCTGTAAAAGACAGGTTTGTGGACACGGGAAGGTTTGACGCGTTTAAATGCGACTGGGAAGAGGATAAACCCAACAAGCCCCATATATTCTGGGATTCCGATATTGCGAAATGGCTTGAGAGCGCGGCGTTCATTCTTCAAAAAGAGGAAAACGCCGGGCTTGAGTCTTTTGTTGACTCCATTGTTGATTTGATTGAAAAAAACCGCCGCGACGACGGTTATTTCAACATATATTTCAATGTTGTCGAACCGGAGGAACGCTTCACGCTGCGCGACGCCCACGAGCTTTATTGCGCGGGGCATTTGATTGAGGCGGCTGTCGCTTATTATAAGGCTACGGGTAAGGATAAGTTCCTTAATTTAATGTGCGACTACGCAAATTATATCGAACGCGCTTTTGTAACGGAAAAAACCGCGGAATTTACCACGCCCGGTCATGAGGAAATAGAGCTTGCTCTCGTTAAGCTTTACGAGCTTACGAACAATGAGAGGTATCTTAACTTATCCCTTCATTTCATAAACGAAAGAGGCAAGGAAACAAGCGTTGAAACGTCTTTTTTAGAGCCGTCCTACAATCAGTCGCATATGCCTGTGCGTGAGCAGAGAGAGGCGGTCGGGCATTCGGTCAGGGCATGCTACCTCTATACGGCTATGGCGGATCTCGCGAGAATAACGAAAGACGCTAAGCTGCTGGCGGCGTGCAAAGCGCTTTTTGACAATATTGTAAACAGGCGAATGTATATAACGGGAGGAATTGGTTCCACGCACAGCGGAGAGCGTTTTACAGCCGACTGGGACCTGCCGAACTCCCTGGCGTACGCAGAAACCTGCGCGGCTATATCGCTGTGCTATTTTGCCCAAAGAATGACCCTTATCGAAGCGGACTCCAAGTATGCGGATATTGTCGAGAGAACCCTTTTTAACTCGATTATTTCGGGCATCTCGCTTGACGGAAAATCGTTTTTCTATGAAAACCCGCTTGAAATTAATATGTTTGAGCGTGAATGCTCGAAAAACGGCGGCTATAAGCAGCGTTTTCCGATTACGCAAAGAGTCGAGGTTTTTGAGTGCTCCTGCTGCCCGCCCAATATTACAAGGCTTATGGCTTCGCTCGGCGATTATATATACACTTATTCGGACAATACTTTATTTGTTCATCAATATTTCCCGAATAAAGCGGAAATCCGCGGCACGCAGGTATCTGTTTCGGGTGATTATCCAAACAGCGGCACGATTGCGTTACACGTTTCGGGCGGCTTTGAGCGCGTTGCGTTGAGAATACCGTCGTGGTGCGAAAAGTATTCGCTGTCCGTTGACGGAAAACCGTATAACGCGCAAGAAAAAGACGGTTATGCGTATATCGGGACGGGCGGTCAGTCCTGCCGTATACTTATTGAATTTGAGATTACGCCTGTTCTGTATATGTCCAATTCATTGGTTATGGGCAATCGGGGCAAAGCCGCTTTGACGCGGGGTCCTATAATCTATTGCATTGAGGGCGCGGACAACCCAAAGCCCCTTTACAGCCTTGCCGTCTCTAACCCGCTGAAAGCGGTTTGCGAGTACGACGGCGGACTCGGGGCGTTCGTAATTGAGGCGGACGGCGTTTCGGCCGAAAACGGCGAGCTGTATTTTCCTGCCGGCAGTATAAAAAAGAAACCCGTAAAGCTCCGCTTTATACCTTATTTTGCTTTCGCGAACAGGGGAGAGAGCGATATGCAGGTTTGGGTTAATGTTGATACTTAAAGTATGTTAATCAGAAAGCTTGGATTTTAGCTCGTTCAGTAGTTTTTTCTCAATTCTCGAAACGTATGACCTTGATATTCCGAGTGCGGCGGCGACAGTCTTTTGCGTCTGCGGATGCGTGCCCCTGAGTCCGTATCTTCTTATAAGTATCTCCCTGTCGCGCGGCTTTTCCATTTTTTCGATATACTCGTTGAGCCTTGATATGCGGTGAGAAAGGTCTAAATCGTCAATTATGGTATCGTCAACATAAATAATATCCATCAGCGTAAGGGGATTGCCCTGTGTGTCCGTGTCAATAGGCTCGTTTATAGAGATGTCCTGAGAGCTTTTCTTTTGATTTCTAAAGTACATCAGTATCTCGTTCTCTATGCATTTCGCCGCATATGTGGCGAGCTTTGTCCCTTTGTCCGGGTCAAAGCTTTTAATCCCTTTTATAAGCCCTATCGTCCCTATTGAAATCAGGTCTTCCTGCTCATTATAGTTTGAATAGTATTTTTTTATTATATGCGCCACTAAACGCAGATTGTGCTCTATAAGCGCCTGCCTCGCTTTAACGTCGTTTTGCATCATTAATTGAAGATACTCTTTTTCCTTTTGCGCACACAGAGGAGCGGGAAACTGTTCACAGCCCGAGGTATGCAGGATTAAGAATAACAGGTCTGAAAGCTCGCTGAGCAGCAAACCAAACAAAATACACACCACCTTTATATAGTATATTTGAGAAATCCGGCTATTGTGCAAGTCCCGCTATTTACTTTTTTGGAATGGATTTATATGAAAACTTTTGAACAATATAAAAAAACCGTAAGATTTTTCTCGATTTTATTAATCGACTGTTTTCTTACGGCTGTTTACGGTTTTGTCTGGAACAACAGGTATAACGTTTATTTTGAACATCCGTACAGGGGCAAGGGCAGCGTCTTCACAATTGCCGCGTATTTCGCCGTCCTTTTCTTTATTTCCTATATGACAAATCTGCACAAAATAGACGAGCGAAGGACGGGCGACACCATATTTTCGGGAATTGTTACGCTGTTCTTTGTGAACGCCGTGGCTTTTGTGCAGATAAGCCTTATTGAAGCCAAGCTCGCGAGAATTCTTCCGCTCTTTATTTTGAGCGTTTTACAGTCGGCGGCAGTGTCCGTATGGGCGGTTGCGGCGTCAAGACTTATTAAGAAGCTTAACCCGCCTCATATGATGATTATTGTTTACGGCAGCCATCTCGCGACTGAGCTTGTCGTCAAAATGAGCGAGATGGTCGATAAATATACCATATGCGAATCGGTTAAAGTAGCCGAGGGATTTGAAAAAGTGATTGAGTCGATTGAGAAATATAACTCCGTTATCATTTGCGACGTTCCCGCCCAGATGAGAAACGATATCCTTAAATACTGTTATGAGAGGGAAAAAGAGGTTTTTATTGTTCCGAAAATTTCGGATATA
>CAZQXZ010000114.1:0-6676 GCA_964597515.1 uncultured Eubacteriales bacterium
ATTTAACGCAGGCGGATACGATGTCACGATTAACGAAAGCGCGGCGGATGTGAACGACGACGGCGCGATTAACGGAAAAGACGTTACCCTTATAAGAAGGTACTACGCGGGCGGGTACGGCGTCGAGCTGATACCGATAAGCCCGAAGTGCCAGCATACAATGGTTTCGACGGCCGCTAAAAACGCCACTTGTACGGAAGACGGAAATATTGCGTATTGGTATTGTACTTCTTGCGAAAAATATTTCAGTGATGAAAACGGGAATAACGAAATAACCCTTTCTGAAACAGTAATTCCGGCTACCGACCATACTTATTCATCCGAATGGTCTTTCGACCAAACATATCATTGGCACGCCGCAACCTGTGAACACAAAAGCTTTGTTTCCGATAAAGCGGAGCATACATACAACGCGCAAAATATTTGTACGGTATGCGGCGCTTCCAACACCCCAGACCCGTCAAAGCCCTATAAAATTGACTATAAGCTAATCGAATATAACAGTAATAAGGGCGATACATATTTAAAAACACAGCTTATTGACAATACCGAAAACAGAGCCTATTTCTCAGCCTCTGACAGCTTTAATTTGCTGGCTATACAGTGTGAGGGGTATGAATTTCTCGGCTGGTATACGGCGGACGGAACAAGAATAACAAAAATCAATGCCGGCACCGTCGGAGATATTACGCTGTATGCGCACTGGCAGGAAATCATCTATGATATAACATATAAGCTTTATCAAACCCCTCTTGAACCAATAACGGGAGCGAAATATTTAAAATATACGGTCAGCAAAGGTCTCGTTGATTTGCCAAATCCGACTATATATAACTATGTGTTTTTAGGCTGGCATACCGATGATGGGAAAGAGATGAGCAAAATCCCAATAGGCTCAACGGGAGATATCACGCTCAACGCACATTGGACGAGCAAACGGAATTTAACGAAAGCGGTCGACAAAATAAAAGACCCGATATTGTGTGAAGATGCGGACAACGGCGTTATATATTTCGCTTATGAGCTTGGGACTATTGAAAATGTTCCGCTTTCAGACGCTATTTGGTCCATTAATAGTGTCGCCAATCTTACAGAGCAAATGTCTAAAACCGTAACAAAACAGATTTCAGTAGAAGTGGCGGATTCGGCTGTCAAGAATATTTCAAACTCAACCGTAGACTCCGGGACATGGACACTCTCTAACAACTGGAATGATGTAACGCATGTCAATGAAACATGGGCGGAGCAAAACGGCATGACCGTGGAGGAAGCCGAAACATTAGCCAAAACGTCCTCCGATACTTTTAGTTTAACAAAAGCCAACGGCGGAAATCACGCAACAACTAAAACAGGAGGGACCACGGCGCTTGCATATGACAGCAAAAATGTTATCGATGAAAAAGGTTCGAATTTTGATGTATCGATTAACGGAAAATATACGAATTCGACCACCGTATCTGCAGGTCTAAATGCAGGTCTAAAAATACCACTGAAAATTGGTGAACTCAATATTGGTGGTAATACGGGTGTTGAAAACACATCTACAATTGAAATTGGTGGCAGTGCTGCGGCAGGTTTTTATGGGAAAAACACAACCAATACACATACGGGAACGGATACAACAACATATGATACAACCGTCACGAACGATACCACATCATGGAATAACTCTTCAACCAGCTCCTCCACAAACACCGCAAGCCAAAGCAGTACTGTGAGCAAAGCGCTGTCGCAGGTTATAAGCAACACAAAGGGATATGGGAAATCGTATTCCTATGGTGGTACAGGCAGCGAAACACAGGGGATTAGCAATACAGCCAGCACGAGCGAAAGCGCATCCTCAACGCTTACATATTTCACTTCTGAAATAGAAACAACCACCAAAACATATTCTACTGACGGGAAAAGCGAGGGTAAATATCGATTGGTAATCGCAGGAACGGTCCATGTGTTCGGCGTTGTAGGGTATGACGTCGCGAGCAAATCATATTTTGTATATACATATAATGTACTGGACGACCGGACATATGAATTTTTGGATTATTGCCCTAAAGAGTATAATTTTGACGACCCTGAACATAAAGATTATGAAAACGGCGCTTTACCGTTTGAAGTTCCCTACGAGGTGTACGAGTATGTAACAGGAGCGACAGCTAAGACCGAGGGGCTTGGGTTCGAGACCAATTCAAGCAACGGCACGGCAAGCGTAATCGGATATAATGGTACAGAATCTGACGTCACCGTTCCGTCTTATATTTCCTCCGGCAATACTTCCTATAAGGTTACCGGGCTTTCGGCGGACGCGTTTTCAGGCAAACCGATTCGCGCCGTCGTTCTCAGTGAATACATTGACGAGCTTCCCGACGCGGCATTTAAGAACTGCGTACACTTGGAGGAGATTTCAGGACACTTTACAAAGATAGGAAACGAGGCTTTTAGCGGCTGCGTCAGTATGAAAAACTTCAATGTTTCGGCTGGGGTTACAGCTATTGGCACAAATGCCTTTGCGAATGTGCCAAAGGTTACTGTTAAAGCCTTAAACGCCTCCTCCGCGTTAAGCGCCGCGGAAAAAGCCAACCCGGAGGCCGACGCTTCGGAGCTGAATGAAATCGCAAAGCAAATTACACAGGGCGTGGTAAGCGCGGCTCTGTCGTCCGGAGCAAAGAGCATAGTACTGGATATCTCCTTTGTGCTTGATGACATTGAATTAACTCTTGAGGTGCCGGAAATCACACGCTTTGAACTTCAGGGAGAGAAAAAGAAAATCTATAAAAACCTAAAACTGACCTCTCACGCCGATACAACCGTAATAAAAGAATTGAAAATCAATGATTGCAACAGAATACCGCTTGAGATTTCGTCAAACAATTTAACGCTTGAGGCTGTTTCTGTTACAAGTCAAAGCTATGTCCTGCTGCTTTCCGCTGATGGCGCAAATGTTACGCTTATAAGAGATACTAAGCTAATTTCCGAAAACGGGAACGCGGTAGTATGCAAAAATCCGGTTTTGACCTCTGTGGTTTTAGAGAGTACAAACGGGTATCTATCTGTCTCCGGAAATGTTTACGTTTGCGGCACCGTTACGGGAAAAAACCATCTGAAATTTACAGACGGAGAGATCATCTATATCACAGAAGAAGAATTCAATCAATACATAAAAGGCGTCTTTACGGTTCATTTTGACGCAAACGGAGGCGCTGTTTCCCAAGATACGGCAACCGTGTATTACGGACAAAGCTACGGCGAGCTGCCTATTCCGACAAGAGATTATTATACCTTTACGGGATGGTACACAAAGCCCGAGGGCGGAGACCTTGTCGAGGCGTCAACGGTACTTGCGACAAGCAGCGATATTACACTGTATGCGCACTGGGAAGACAAACCGCTATCCGACTGGACAATAGCTTCCGGTGTTCCCGCAGACGCGCAGTCAGTAGAGCACAAGTGGATGTACACCAAAACGTATTACACCACCTCAAGCTCTCCGGAACTCAGCGGATGGACACGTTACGATATCTCATCGGTCTGGAGCGACTACGGCGCGTGGAGTGGCTGGTCAAATACTATTGCGTATGCTAGCGATTCAAGGCAGGTGGAGACAAGGTATATTGATCCGGTTTATAAAACGAAATATAATTACTATCGTTATGTTAACGTAGCCCACACACGTTTTGGTACAAAAGGATATTCAGATTGTACAATACTGGAAACAATATCGTTGGATTATGAATTGGCATACAAAACAACAACAGATGGTGTAAGTTGCTACGGTACATATGGCACCTATTTAACAAATTGTTGGATGAAGCAGGACGGACAATATGGTGGTCCATCGCCATACATAACATCCGTAAAGGTTGCCGATGGATATACTCAATACCGTTACCGTGACCGCTCGCTCATCTATACTTATTACTTCAAGCGTAGCGAAAACCTTGAATCGACCACAGTGGTAACCGCCTCTGATACTATCAGTAATGTTCAGGAATGGGTACGCTACAGAGTGAAATAACAAGAGGTCTTTAAGTAAATTTTTCTATAAACAAAGTCCGGAGCCTCCGCGTCTTTACGGTGCGGAGGCTCGGCTTTTATATTAATTTATAAATAATTAAATATATGATGCTTTTGCCCGTATTCCTCTTATGATAAATACCCTTTTTCTGTGCCACGCACTCTGCCGTGAAATTCGCGCTTGACTTTTCATCAATTTCGGGTATAATAAGGTTGTGACTTATTTTACCCGGAACGAGGTGCTTTTGTGGAGTATATCAAAAGAGATATTGAGCAGATTGTTTTGGAGGCGGCTAAAAGTTATTCGGCTGTCATCATCACCGGTCCGCGGCAGGTTGGCAAGACGACGACGCTCAGACGTCTTTTGGGCGAAGACCGCCGCTTTGTTTCTCTTGACAATAAGGAAAACCGGCAGCTTGCCATCACCGACCCGGAGCTGTTTTTGTCTCTCAATCCCGCCCCGGTGATTATCGACGAGGTGCAATACGCGCCGGAGTTGTTTCCCTATATCAAAATGGAAATTGACAACAAAGCCGCGCCGGGCAGCTTTCTGATGACCGGGTCGCAAATGTACCGACTGATGAAACTGGCGGGTGAATCCCTTGCCGGACGCGCCGCTATTCTGAGTATGTCGGGTCTTTCTCAGCACGAAATATACGGGCGCGGCGACTGCCCGCCTTTTGCCGTGGATTTGCCCGCTTTGCAAAAGCGCGTATCCTGTGGCAATCCTTGCGATGTACTCGGGCAGTTCGAGCGTATCTGGAACGGCTCATTGCCGGCACATATAAGCGGGAAGCACGAGAGCCGCGATCTCTTTTACAGCAGCTATATTGACTCCTACATTGACCGCGATATTAAAGAAATGGTCGATTTGCGGGATGAATTCCTGTTCCGTGATTTTGTGCGCGCGGCCGCTTGCCGCGCCGGAGAGATGCTGAATGTCCACGCCATCGCCCGGGACGTGGGCATTTCGGATGAAACGGCGAAGATATGGCTGCGGTTTCTGGAAAAGTCGGGAATAATCTTTTATCTGCGGCCATTTTCAAACAATTTGCTCAGCCGAACGATTAAAAAAACACCTAAGCTGTATTTTTTCGATACAGGTCTTATAGCGTACCTGACCAAATACTCATCGCCGGAAATCCTGATGAACGGAGCAATCAACGGTTCAATCTTAGAAAACTATGTCGTTTCTGAAATCATAAAGACCTACACAAACAACGGGCAGGAATACTACGCCCACTATTACCGCGATATCGACAGCAGAGAAGTCGATTTGATTTTGGAGAGCGACGGCGAGCTATACCCCATTGAAATTAAGAAGACCGCTTCGCCGCCCACAGAGCTTGTCAGCGCCTTTAAGCTGTTGGACAAGGCGGATATACCCCGTGGAATCGGTGCTGTAATCTGCACTAAAAAAGAACTGTCGGCACTGGACAGGGACACGATGGTTGTGCCGGTCTGGGCGATATGATAGTGGATGCATTTTTGTGCAGTTGCTCATTGAAGCGGACGGCTGCCCTGTGACCGGCATTGCCTTGGATATTGCAAGCCCGCTAAAACTCGACCGCTTCCTTTTCGTATTTGGAAACATATTTATCCTGATAATAATTTTCGTTTATCACGGTTATTTCAGAATTAGGCTTGGAGGTTATAACCGTGCAGCCCCTCTGCCCGCCCTGTTTGCTTATGCCCAAATAGGCGAGGTAATCGACGCTCATTCCGTAGCAGAGCATTACGCCCTTATATTGCAGGGCGATATTGTTCAGATGGTCATGACCGCAGAAAATTGCCTTTGTGCCGTTTAACGACTCAAAGAAATTATCGTCGTTCATCCCGCAGTAGACAAGCCGCCCGCTCTCCCCTATTTTACCGTGTATGTACTTTACGTCGTCGGTATCTTTAAGCCCGTTATCAACGTATTCGTTGTACGCGTCAAGGTATTCGCGCAAGGGGATGTGTATAAAGCAAAGAGAGCTGATGGCGGGCGCTTCAACGCCTGTGACGCCGCTGTTAAGCTCTGTAAGCTTTTGGATTTCGGCTTTATACCAGTCAATTTGGTTCTGATGAAGGTTATCGTATTTCCACAGCAGCCCGAAATAGTCGTTGTCCGTATACGAATGGCTGTCAAGCATCACAAGGCTTTGAGTTATCTTCCCTTTCGTATTCTTTATGTTGATGATGTAATTCCCGACGCCGTCTATTTCGTCGGTTCCTTTTTTGAACAGACATTTCTCTAAATCCGTATTCGCGTAAAAATCGCCCATTTCCTCGCGCGAATAGTATGAATAAGCCTCCGTATCGTGGTTGCCGAAAATCGCCGTCCAGTATACGCCGAGCTTTTCCATCAGAGCCGAAATGAGTTTCGCGCCGTTTTTATTGTTCAGGGTCATCGCCTGCGGAGTCGGATACGCTAAATCGCCCGTTATAACGACAAGGTCAGGCTTTTCATTTGTCACCATCGCCGCTACGGCGTTGAGCGCCATTTTATCTTTTGAATAGCTTAGAAATCCGCCGCCCAAGTGTATATCGGTTAGCTGTAAAATCTTAAAATCCCCGTCCGTCACAAAAACGGTATAACCGTTCTCATCCTCCGAGGGTTCAAGCCGTTTACCCTCGGCATATACCACGGTGTCAAAGCTTTTCGCGTATGCGAGGTTTTTTC
>CAZQXZ010000115.1:0-6667 GCA_964597515.1 uncultured Eubacteriales bacterium
AAGAACAAGGTGCGTACCTTCTGCCAAAATCCCGGCGGCTTTGTCAGTCAGGAAAACTATGATAACGACCTTGCCGTCGTAAACGGTCATTCCTATAAGAAGTATAAATCCGACAATACAAATCTCGCCATCCTATGCTCGCACAATTTTAATCAGCCCTTTAACCAGCCTATTGAGTACGCGCAGAAAATCGGCGAGCTTACCAATATGCTCGGCGCGGGCCATATCCTTGTCCAAAGGTACGGCGATATCCTTGACGGAAAACGCACATGGCCTAAGGAGCTTTCACAAAGCAACCTGCGCCCCACCCTCCCCGACGCTGTCGCGGGGGACATTACCGCGGCTATGCCGTACCGCTCAATGACCAATATCATCAATTTTATCGCCGCTGTCGATAACGTCGTCCCGGGCTTCGCCTCAACCGAAACGCTTCTGTATTCCCCCGAGTTAAAGTTTTACAGCAACCGCATAAAAATGGATACCGACTTAAATACGAGCGTGAAGGGTCTGCATTGCCTCGGGGACTCGTCCGGCTGGACCAGAGGGCTTATGATGGCTTCGGTAATGGGCGTTGTGATGGGAAGAAAAATAGCGAAGGGACTTCTTTGATGATTAAAAACATCATATTTGATATGGGCGGGGTGCTTATCGATTTTGACCCGCAGCGCACGGCGCGGGAATGTTTTCCCGAAAAATACCGCGGCGTAGTTTTAAGCAGGCTTTTCGGCGGTAAGGTCTGGGCTGATATGGATAAAGGCGTAATCGACGCCGAAACGGCGCTGCCCTCCATTCTCGCCTCTCTCCCCGAGGAGATAAGGGAGATTGCAAGACCTATGATTTTGGACTTTTACCCTTATATGCCGCCGTTTGAAAAGGGATACGAACTTGTAAAAAAAGTTAAGAACACAGGTTTTAAGTGTTATTTATTATCAAACGCCACCCCGAGATTTTACAATTATCAAAGTAAAATCCCGGTGATGGCGCTGATGGACGGTATTTTCATTTCGGCGGACTACAAAATGCTCAAACCTGAAGCTGAAATATACCTGAAGTTCTTAGAGGTTTTCGGGCTTTTAGCAGAGGAATGTTTTTTCATCGACGATACGGAGAAAAACGTTTCCGGCGCAAGTGCCGTCGGCATCGGCGGCTTCGTCTTTGCACAAAAGGATTTCGCCGCGCTTGAAAATGCGATTTTCAGCCTTAATAACTGATTGCTATTTTTGAACGATGAACGCGTCGAAGCCGGCGGCTTTGAGTTTAGCCGCCTGCGCTTCGGCGTTTTTCTTTTCCGAAAACGCGCCCGCCTGTACCGTATACATAACTTTTGTGTCTTCCGTATAGTTGGCGGCGCCTTTTTTAAGCCCTCTTTTCCTAAAACCTGAAGCTTTTATGACCGCTTCGTAAACCGTCTGCGCCTTTTTTTCGGTAGCGGCGCTCGCCTTTGAATATATGTATATGCTTGAACCGTTGGCGCTCGCGTCGTTAAAAGCGTCGCGGTGTACGCTTAAAAAGTAATCGCATTTTTCCTTGTTGGCAAGAGCGCAGCGGTTCGCGATAGTAATATCCTTATCGCTTGTCCTTGTCATAATTACGCTGACGCCCTGCTCCTCGAGGAGTTTTTTTATTCTCAGGGAAATATCAAGGACGTCGTTTTTTTCTTTTCTGCCGAGTCCCGTTCCGCCGCTGTCTGTTCCGCCGTGTCCCGGGTCTATGCATACCTTAGCCATTATTATTCCTCCAATCTTACGTCATTGTCTGTACCGTATGTAAGCGCGCGCTCGCTGTCGTTAATGCCTTTTGTCGTCGGGTCTACTATTACGCCTATAACCGCGAGCAGATTAACTATTACTCCTATTACCCCTATTATCTCGGTTTCGCTGACCTTGGGGACGAAATCAAAGCACAGCGCCATTATCTGATACGCAAACGCGACGATAAGCCCCGATATAGATAAGACGAATGTTTTGTTCTTTAATCTTTCCTTCCAGTTAATTTTCATTTATAACACCTTCCTTCCAAATCGCACAGTCTGCGACCGTTAACTTTCAGCTGCTCTTCTATAATAGGCATGCGCGTTGCAAAGCCATTGTGCTTGTCCACCTTTTTTTCAAGCTGGGCGAGCCTGTAATTCGTCAGCTTTGCCGAAGCCAAAATCCCGCCGAACGAACCGAGCAGCGTTCCGCTCAGCGACAGAAGAGCTATTAAAACCTCGCTTGACATATTGCGTCACTCCTCAAGAAGTCTGATTTGTTCTCTTATCGCCTCACGGCTTACGTGCAGCCCCGTTATATCATACGGCGCGTCAAGAGCCGCCAACTGGTATTCGTACGCTTTAATTATTTTATAATCTGTTGAGGCGAGCGCCGCTCTCGCGTTTTTAAGCGCTTCGCGTTTTTCTTTTTTTTCCTGCATCAAAATCACCCTCCTTTAATCGCAGCACTTATATGCTCCGGCACATTGATACGAACTCCTAATTTTATATACCGCGCACCCAATTCATTCTCCTCTGCGCGATATAAATCGTACAACAGGCCGTCGTCCCACCCCGAGGGGTCTTGCATAAACATAAAGGTTACAAAGTGGCGGACTCTTACAATGCCTTCAACCATATTTACAATTGTATAAGTCGAGCCTATATCAACCCACAGACCTGTCGCTTCATACTCGTCTTTCAGCAAATGAGGCTCATCCGAACTACTGTACATTACCTTGACGTCGCCGCCGTTCACGGTCGGATACAACGTGCCGTTGACCATTACCCAGTCCAATCCAAAATCCGTATCAAAGAAAGAGTTGAAGTTGTTGGCGGCGTCTACGGCGCCGAGAATCAAGTCTACGGTTATATTAAGAGAGTAAGGATATATGGCGTCTCCCGTATTTTGTACCGAACCCCTGCGCGCGCTGTAAAGCTCGCCTAAATCGGCAATATCAAAGGTGTAAAGGGCGTCTTTGCTCGGCTCGGTTTTAAGGGAGGCGCTTTTCGGCGGCGTCTCTCCGCCAAGCAGGTTGACGGCGGCGTATACGACGCAGTCCGCTTCGGGAACGTTATCGCTCCAATAGGCCTCCCACTGCGCCCAATCGCCCGCAAGCAGAGGATAAGAGACCTTAACCTCGGAACTGCCGTTTTTATAAGCCGAAATAAGCGTAAGCTGGTAAACCTGACCTCTTCTGAGCTTCTTGCCGTTAAATCCGTTCATATATTCATCGCTGAATATTTTTGCGTTTTCAAGCTGCATATCTTCTCTGCCCGAAAACGAAAGAGTCAGAGTATATCCGCTAAGCTGCGCGCTTACCGGTCCTTTTACCGTGAAGTCCTCGGACGGAACATAGCTTATCTGCTAGACCGTAAAATTTTTCTCTTTTAGGTATTCTTTAAGCATCTTATGTACGAGTTCCCGCACGGTTCCGTAAAAATATTTTCTGTTTTCCATTTTTACCACCTTTATCTGAAATAATATTCTTTAAACATTTCAATAATATACGGTTTGTAGCTGCCGTAAAGCTTCAAAGCGTCTTTTCTCTTTGCGAATTCCCGCTCCGTATATATGCCGCTGTACCCCGTCATCGTTACAAAATCCGAATATGTTTCCGGGTACTTGTAAATGCCTTTTTCAAAAAGCTGCAGCATTTCTTTCTTCCTTTCCTCACGCGTTTTTTCCGCGCTTTTCGAGGATGAGGACGAGCTTGACGACGATTTTTTCGCGGCGTTTTGTTTTGCTAATTCGTACTCCTTTTGCCAGTTTTCCTGTGCTGTCTGATCCTGCGCTTTTTGGTAATCAAATTTACTTTGGTTAAACGCGAAATCCCTGTCGCTGTCGTATTCGTGAGCCGATTGAAGGAACCTGTTCCATTCGTCGTCGCTCATATCGGAAAGCTTGTCCCAAAGATAATTCCCCTCGCTCCAATAATCCGAAACACTGTCCCTGTATTTTGAATACTCGCTGTCCTCCATTGCGGCAAGAATTGACAGCCTGCTTTTCTCCCGTTCGCGCTCGTCAAGATATTTGCCGTATGCGGCGTCTTCCAGCTCGGGAATTTTATCAAGAAGCTTACTCAGATAATCCTGATACGCCTGGCTCCCCGCCGTGACGCCGTATGAGCTGCCGTAACCGCCCGTAAGAGCCGCCGCTTGCCCTTGCGTATCCTGCATAGCCCTTTGACCGAGCTTTGTATACTGGTCCTTATACTGCTGATACAGGATGTCGGCGTTTACGTCGTAAGAAAACTTTTCGCCGTTCAGAACCTTTTCAAGCAGCTCGTCAATCTGTGACTCATAGGAGCTTGTATACGCGCCCGGCTTTGCCTGCTCCCAGTCGGAAACCGCCTGATTAGCGGTATTGAGCGCGCCGCTTTGCGTATATACGGGTCTTGCCGGCGCCGCGGGAGCGGCCGCCGCCTTGGGCGCTGCGGCGGACGCCGTGCCGCCTGTAAGCGCGCCGTATGTCTGCGTTCCGACAATGCCGTCCACTTTAAGATTGTTTTTCGTCTGATAATTTTTAACGGCGGCTTGCGTTTTGCTTCCGAACTTGCCGTCAACATCGAGAGAGTAGCCCTGACCGTTAAGCAACTCCTGAAGCTTTTTTACATCGTCTCCCCGAGAACCGTATGATAAATTCGTCATATTACGCCTCCTTTATTTAATACCCCAGATTTCCGATATGCCCGTGTGCGTTATCAGCGTATTCCCGCTGACCTCCAACCGCAAGCAAACCATATCGGCTAATGTGCAAGTCGGCGGCGGACCGCTTGCGCACGTGACATATACGCTGTACATTTCTATTGCCTGTGACGCTGACGTCGGGTGACTGCCAGAAGCCCTTAAATGAGCGCCGTCCGGGCGCACGGGCGCAAGCAGATATATTGACGTGCCGCTCGGCTTGAACATCAATAATCGGTAGTTTGTACCCTTATCAAGAAGCGTTACCGTATTCCCGACAGTCAGGGGCGACAAAACCGAGTAAAAGAGCAGCTCCGTCTGGCATTTGCCGTTTACCTTTAAGTCGTAATTTATTTCAAGCACATTGTCGGTTTCGGCGTATTTCCCGAAAGCCGCTCCTTTGCCGCCTTTTTTGATATTAAAGGCGCAAAGCTCCGTACCGAGCTTTCCTGTTATCACAACGCTGCCGCCCAATGTATCTGTGCAGGTAAGCTTCAACTCGTATGTCGCCGTCTCTGTTATATTTGTTGTACAAACTCCCGTTACATTATTCTCTAATTCTGTGATTACAAGGCTTTCGGCATTCTTATAGTTTGCGCCAAGCGGTTTGTACTGTACTGTTATTGTTTGCGCATTTTTGCCGCCGACGCTTGATATAGTCGTTGACGCCGTAAATGAAATAACCGCCGCGCCTTCGTTGACGCTCCTCTTTATTTCCTTAAACACGGCGGCGGGAGGCGAATATTTATGCACCGTTATATTTGCAGTCTTTGTAGCCGATAGTCCTCTTGAGTCCGTCAGTTTTACGCTGATTTGTACCGTGCCGTCTTTCGGCAACGAAAACACAGACGGCAAAGCCGTTTTTTGTATTCCGTTAACGCTTATCAGTACGCTTTTATATGCGGCACCGTATTTATAGCTCGCCCCGCTTATATTTACCGAAACACCGCTTTTCCCCTGAACATATACGCCAAAGCCTGACGGCACGCCGTTGTCCTGCCTTGTCAGAGCTATCGAAAAGTCCGGTCTGTATGTACTGTTATCAGGAATAGTAAGAGAAAACGAATAGCTTTTTCTGCCAACTTCCGTTGTGCCGCTATATGTAATAAGCGTAACGTTGACAGTGCCTTTTACGGCGTTTTTTATTTCCTCTGCAAAGTTCTGAGGTACCGTAAAAGTGTGTGTCGTACCAATACTTTTAGCCTCAATGCTCTTGCTTCCTATGGAATACGCCAATGTATGTGTGAAAGAGCTGCTTGCCCTTGTAACCGTTGCTTTTATATCCTGCGTCGGATTTACGGACGATTTATCAAATACGAGCGTTGAGGCTCTCGGTATCGTTGCAGCCGTAAATGTGCCCTGTGCAAGCCCGCCGGATACGCTGGAATTTCCTGTTGTAAATTCGCCCTTTATAACCTTGCCGTATGTGCCGTCAGAGTCGTGAGAAACATTCCCCGTCCAGCTTCCGAGCATCGCGACGGCGCCGTTCCTTGTATCAAACGTCATATTGCCGTTTAATACTGCAACGCCGTTTACAGTAAGCTTCACTGTGTTTTGATTTATATAACCGTTATGTGCCGAAGCGGAATAACCGTCGTTGCGTTTAAGCTTCAAAGCGACAGTTATATTTGAGGTATTGTTTGTTATGTTCTGCGAGTTTTGGGTGATATCAAGCCAAACGTTATACTTTGAACCGCTTGAACCCGTACAGCTTCCGTAAATAATCATTCGCTCCACCTCACTTCAAGCCCGTTGGGCGATACGTCAAATATGAAATACCCGTCGTTACTGTTGCCTATTCTCAAAAAGTCAAGCACCTCTGCCCTCGTTATATATAAATTATTATCGGAAATATAAGCGACTTCAACCGCGCCTTGGTAAAAGGATATTTTATCATTGAGAAACCGCGTTTTCATATTGCTGTCGCTTCTGCCTATCTCAATTCCGTAAACGCCCGTTTCAAGCAGTCCCCGCCTAATCCAAGCCTCTGTTTGCTCTACATATTCCGCA
>CAZQXZ010000116.1:0-6627 GCA_964597515.1 uncultured Eubacteriales bacterium
ATGAGTTTTTATATTTGGCACTACAGTGCAATTATCACTAACAGTTGGCGGTTGTCGATGAAAAGCTTTCCAAGACGCTTGCCTCGCGGCTTGACTCCTCCTTCAAGACCGTTTCCGATCAGCTTGAAAACGTGTACAAATCCCTCGGCGAGATGAAGGAGCTTTCAAGCGGCGTCACCTCGCTCAATAAAATGCTGACTAACGTTAAGGTCAGGGGCAACTGGGCGGAGTATCAGCTTGAGGACATTTTAGACCAGACTATACCGAATATGTACGTTAAAAACTATGCGCCGGGCGACACGGGTGAGCGTGTAGAGTTTGCCGTTAAAATTCCGTCGTCACAGGGAGAGGATATAGTTTATCTCCCTATTGACTCTAAGTTCCCGCTGGAGGATTATAACAGGCTTTGCGACGCGGGTGAGCGGGCGGATATAGCAGAAGCCGCCGCGGCAAGAAAAGCGCTTGAAACAAGAGTGTTGAACGAAGCGAAGGATATAAGCGAAAAATATATAAGAGTACCAAATACCACGCCTTTTGCGATTTTATACCTTGCCACAGAGGGCCTTTATGCTGAAATAGCCTCCTCAAAAAACAACATAATGGAGGAGCTTCACGGCAAGTACAGCATACTGGTTGCGGGACCCACCACGATTACCGCCTTGCTAAACTCTCTTTCCGTCGGGTTTAAGACTGTCGCCATCAATGAAAAAGCGAATGAAATCAGAAAAATATTGGGCGCGGTTAAAACACAATATGACGCTTTTGAGGACATTTTAGACAGAGTAAAGAGGCAAATTGACACGGCGGGAAGAACCATAGACACGGCGCAGACAAAGAACCGGTCTATCCGAAGGACGCTCAAAGATGTAGAGACCCTTGAAAAGAGCGAAGCCGACAGTCTTTTGAGCGCACAATAACGACTGAGCCGGGACGTCTTCGTGGCAAAATATTGCTTGACACTTATTTATACTTACTATATAATAAAAATGCCAAAATTTAGATGTTTCAATAGCCATACAAATCGTAAATGGAGGAGATTTTATGTTTAAGTCAGCAAGGGGCGCGGGCAGAAGGACATTATCCGTGCTTTTGGCGGTTTTGCTTTTTGTTTCCGCGGCTCCGCTTGCGGGGATTTCCGTACTGGCAGCCGGAGACGAGGGTTTGGTTTTCGGCGAAATCGTGCTTACGGATACAAGCCAAGACGGGGGAGGGGAGCCTGTTACGACAACAGACACTCTGTACGGTGTAATTGAGTACCGGGGAGACAATAAAACCGTCAGCATTCCCTCATCTAAGGACGGAAAAGTCGTCGAGTATATCGGTGACTATGCGTTTTCGGGAACCGCGGTGGAGTTTGTAACTCTGCCCGATACAATAAGAGGCATAGGTAAAGGCGCGTTTATGGACTGCGCTCAGCTGAACAGAGTTGTTATAGGAAATAACAAAGACGTTAACTGCTTCGGTAATTTTACGGAATATATCGCGTTTCAGAAAAAGCTGGGCGGCGTGCTGGAAGCTAACGCTTTCGCCGGATGCAGCTCTCTCAGGCATTTTGCGATATTTACGTCTGCCGCCTCTCCGGCTCCTCCTGCCGTAAGCTTTGCTGCAGCGAATGTTTTTGCCGGTTGCAGCAAGCTGACCTTCTACGGCTGGGGCAACCATAATATGGTTAAGACTTATTATGACGCTGTGTTTTTTCCCGTTCCCGAGTCCGAATGCAGCTACATAAATCTTGAAGAGATTATCAACAGCGTCTCCGGCATTATGGTAAACCCGTCAAGCGCGTTTATGGCGAAAGGCGAAACGCTGGCGCTTACCGTGTCGGTATCGCCGTTTAACGCAGGCTTTCTCTACAACATATATTCGTTTTCAACCTCTGATCCCGAAGTTGCGACCATCAATGACGAAGGCGTTATAAAGGCAGTGGGAAACGGCGTTGCCCGTATAACCGTTTCCTCGGTAAACGGATATTATGCCGATTGCGATATTACGGTTGCGGAAAGAGTCGAGGGCAATTACGGCTACCGCTTCCTTGCTGACGGCACCGTTGAAATTGAAAAATTCGCCTCCGATGTTACGGGAACCGTCGTTGTTCCCGCTATGATAGCGGGCAAAAAAGTTACCTCGATAGGAGACGGCGCGTTCAGCGGATGTTCGGGGATTACGCTGCTGACGCTTCCGGACTCGGTTATCAGAATTGGCGTCGGGGCATTTATGAACTGCACGGGTCTTGCTCTGCTTAATATATCGGCGTCATCCTCGCTGAAAATCATAGAAAACTCGGCGTTTTACGGTTGCTCCTCTCTTGCGTTTATAAATATTGCGTGCGCTCTCGAAACGATAGGCAATGCGGCGTTCAGAAACTGTACCTCGCTTTCCGCCGTCATCCTTCCGGCTTCCTTTAAAGAACTCGGTAAGGACGCTTTTCTCGGAGACGACGCTCTCTCGATATTCGCGGTTAAGAACAATACAAATATTACGCTTCAGACAAGCATCGTTTATTTCAGCGCTAACGCGCCATTGACAATATATGCGGACGCAGGCACGAGTCCGCATGATTATGCTATCGCCAAGGGTATCAGCTTTGTTTCCGGCGTTGACGATGTTTCTGAAATAATTTGGACAAACCTGACGAGTACTCTTATAGTCGGCGAGAGCGCGGCGTTGTCTGTTGACGCCGTCGTTTCCGGCGTAACGCAAGCCGATTATGACAAAGCGGCTTTTGTGAGCGACAACAAGAACGTTGTTTTTGTTGACGGGAACACGGTAAACGCCGTCGGGGCGGGAACCGCGAAGATTTATGCGATTGTTGCGAACGGTAAAGTCGTTTCAGCCGTCGTAACGGTGAAAAAAGGCGTCAGCGGCGACTATGAGTATAAGCTTATCGGAAATATGACCGAAGCTGAAATAACCGGCTATACAAACAACCTTGCCGAAGAAACGGTGGTTCCGGATACCGTTATGTTCAAAGGGGCTCCCCTTCCGGTTACCGCTGTCAGTTCGGGCGCTTTTTCTGACGCGGCTTCTCTGAAAAGGATTGTAATAGGCGCTCTCGTTTCTTCGCTGAACGGTTCGGCGTTTGATATGGCCTACGCCCTTGAGGAGATAACGGTTTCAGGCGATAACGTCTATTATTGCACAAGTGATGGTATACTTTTTAACGCTGCGAAAACAGCGGTATTGAAATACCCTGCCGCTAAACAGGGCGGCACCTATAAAATTCCGTCCGGGATTACGAGTATCGGCGATTATGCGTTCAAGGACAACAATAATCTTACAAGCGTTATATTCATGCAGACGCTTACGAAGATTGGCTCGCACAGCTTTGAGAATATGAACAGGCTGCTGGGCGTAAATCTTCCCGCAACGGTATCTTCCATAGGCAATTTTGCGTTTGCCTACAACTCGGTTCTTGATTACATACTTATACCCAAGGCGGTTTCCTATATCGGAGAGTCCGCGTTTTTCGGCACGGATGTAACGATTTACGGATATGAGGGCTATTATGCCAAAACATATGCGGACTTATACGCCATCCCGTTTGCCAATGCCGCGCTCCTTGTCGAGGTCGGCGAGCTGCGGCTTTCGGCGTCGGTTGTGACGCTGAAAACAACGGATACATATATGCTGAATGTCAGCGTATATCCGGCGTCCGCGTCTTATCCCGTTTACTATTTCCAATCGGCTGACCCGCAAATAGCCACTGTCGACGCGGACGGTCTGATTAAGGCCTTAGCAGAAGGGGATACGGTTATTACGGTCAGGTCGGCGCGCGGCGTATTTGCCGAGTGCGTGGTAAGTGTGGTTGACAGTTCCTCGGGCGACCCGGGCGGCGGTGAAAAAGCCGTATCCGTTGCGGTCGTTCTCCAACCCGACAAGATGATTTACGAAAACGGGGAAAATCTTGATTTTACAGGCGGTTTGGTGGAAGCTACTCTGCAAGACGGCGCATCCACAAAGGTTATTACAATTATTGACGACCACGGAAACATTGCCTCCGGAGTGAGAATTAGGGGCTATAACGCTTATGAGGCGGGCGCCCAGACGATTGAAATCATATACGGGAAGGTTTACACAACACTGACCGTATCCGTTCTTGAGAGGAAGCTTACAGGCATTTCGGTGACAAGGGTTCCGGACGACACGACGTGTATTGTCGGTCTTGATATTAACCCTGCCGGACTTATCGTTACTGGTCATTACAATAACGGTCAGAGCGACGAGATTACAGACTATACGCTTTCAGCGGCTCCCGCAAAGGTTGGTCCCGCGCAGATAAAAGTCAGCTGCGGGGCGTTTGCGGATTTCTTTGATATCAACGTTTTGGATAAGTCGGTTGTGTCCGTCAGTATCACCCCTCCGTCACAGCTGACATATTACCAGGGGAACGCCCTTGATTTATCGGGCTTTGCGGCGACGGCATATTACAATAACGGCACATCCTCGCCTCTTTACGCAGACCAGTTTACATTTACCGGATACGACGCGAACACGCTTGGCGCTCAAAGAGTTAAGGCCGTCTATACCGATTTGGATGGAAATGCATTTGAAAACAGCTTCTATGCAACTGTTTTGGAAAATGTCGTAACTACTCTTGAAATTGCGCTTCTGCCGGTTAAGCAAACCTATGAAAACGGCGAGCCGCTTGATTTTAAGGGCGCGGCGGTCTATGCAAAGTATTCAGACGGTTCAACAAAGCGGATAATCAATGCGGACGGCAGCTTTGCCGCGGGAGTTGAAATCAGAAATTACGAGCCTCTGAAAGCCGGAAATCAGACTGTCCAGATTGTTTTTGCGGAAAAAATCGTTACGATTAGCGTAACCGTCCTTGAGAGAAAGCTTACGGGAATTTCAGTGACGAAGCTTCCCGACAAGATGACATATATAGAGGGCTCCCAGGTTGATACGGACGGTCTTGTGATAACGGCTTCGTATAATAACGGGCAAACCGAAGAGGTAACGGGTTACACGGTATCTGTCGTTCCTTCTTCGCCCGGCACTCATCCCGTCACCGTAACATACGGCGGATTTACCGCAGATTTCAGTATAACTGTTATTAAAAAGACGCTTAAATCGATTGAGATTACTCCTCCCGCAAAGACGGCTTATGTAGAGGGCGACACTCTTGATTTAACGGGATTTGCGGCTGTCGCGTATTACGACAACGGCACAAACGAGGCTTTAGGTATAGACGCGTTCTCGTTTGCCGGGTATAATCCGCATATAATCGGAAATCAAAGGATTGACGCCGTTTATACCGGCGGCGACGCCGTGATTACAAAAAGCTTTTTCGTTACCGTGGTAGCGAGAACGCTTAAAGAAATACAAATTGTTACTCAGCCCGACAAGCAGGTATATATCCTTGGTGAAACCCTTGATATAACGGGTATGGTAGTTATCGCCTCGTATGATAACAGCACATATGAACAGCTCTATCCCATGTATTTGTTTGAGTTTGATAATGTTATTCTCTCATTAGGAGACAACTACATAACCATTCAGTATGAGGAGAATAAAGTTACATGCAGCGCGACCTTCAAGGTTTTTGTCGAGCTTGGCAATTATAACGGCGAGTTCACATATAAAATCAACGACGGCGGGATTGAGATTGTAAAAATCCTGAGCAGCGTATCGGGCAATTACACAATTCCTGAAAAAATCGGAAAATATCCGGTTAAAATGATTGCCAATTCCGCGTTCAGGAACAACTCAGCGATTACCTCGGTTGTAATTCCGAATTCCGTAACCTCAATGGGCATCGGAGCGTTTGAGAACTGCGGTTCCCTGACTTCCGTTACCATAGGCAGCGGTATAACGAAAATTCCCGACAACGCTTTTTACAAGTGTAAAAATCTTAAATCTGTTATCCTGCCGTCTTCCGTCATTGAAATAGGGCAGCTTGCCTTCGCGCGCTGCGACGCTCTCGCGTTCGTTTCCGTTCCGAGCTCGGTCAAAAAAATCAGCGCCGACGCTTTCGATTACAACGGTAAGGACTTTAAGATTGTCGCTCCTTCGGGTTCTGCGGCTCATAGCTTCGCGGTGAACAGCGGTATTAAGTGGGAAGCTCCAAACCTGATTATAGGCGATGTTAACGGAGATGGTATAGTCGGAATTGAGGATGCGCGGCTGGCTCTTCGCGGAGCGGTCGGACTTGAAACGCTGGACGCTCAGGCGAAAATCCGTGCCGATTACAACAAAAACGGCGCGTTAGAGGTTGCCGACGCCCGCCTGATTTTAAGAAAAGCCGTTGGGCTGATTTAGGCTTTCGGTATCTCATAATAAAATGCAAAAAGGCTGCGGCAGTTATCATTCTGCCGCGGCCTTTACAATATTAAGTTACAAGTTGGAAGTGGCAAGTGGCAAGTTTAGGGCGGGGCAAAAGCCCCGCACCCCAATTATAATTCAAAAATAACCAAAACTATTCATTTTTCAGTATTCGTTATTCATTAGCTCCCTGTGATTTTTTTAAATGAATAATGAACAATGAAGCCGCTTCAACTTCCAACTTCCAACCTGCAACTTCCAACCTGCAACTTCCAACTTAAACACGGGTGCGGGCAGCGCCCGCCCAAAATTTGTAGCGTACCCTTTGTCAAGGACAATTTTTAATAGTTTAAAGTTTAATTT
>CAZQXZ010000117.1:0-6532 GCA_964597515.1 uncultured Eubacteriales bacterium
ATTGGATACGCGCGTCTGTTATTTCAAACGCCTTTTTTATGTTCACGTTCTCACCTCCTTCCCAGCGCAAGGCAAATAAAAAACAACCTCATATGAGATTGTTTTTAACAAATAATTATAGATTTTTATTGACTGATATACTCACTCAACCATTCACGCCCGTCTTCTTCAAGAAGTGTTATCAGCGGAGACCATATTTGCTCTAATTGTTCAGAACTCATAGGCGATATGATATCGAGAATCTCATCGTCCTGAAGCTTTCGGAATTCTTTGATTAGCATATCGTGCAGTTTATTGCATTCAGGGTGTTCTCCTCTAAAACGCTGATCAGAGCTGGCATTCCAATATTTATTAAGCTGTTCAAGTATTTCTTGTATGTTCATATCAAAGACCATTCGTTTAAGCCATCCTACACATGAGAACCTGCTTTATGCCTTACCACACCTTTTGGTGTCGGATTCGTAAACTCACCGATATTAGAGTGGTTTAGTGTTTTTCTTCCTATTGTAATAATACCATCATTATTAAGGTCCGTCAAGTTTGTTGACTTAGTTTAGCTTGACATGAAGACCTCTGATTTGCTTTTAAGGTGGGTTTTTAGTATAATGAATTGGTCATAGTTAACTATCGTTAGGAGATGAGTTCTTTGGATGGATGGGAAATTGTAATATGTACATTATTAGGAGCCGTAGTTGGCGGAGCATATGGATTGATCGTAAGCCTTAGGAGTAAGTCAAAGCAAAAAAAACAAGCCGAAAATAATGAGACGGTATCAAAACCCAAACGGTTCAATCCAGTCCCTCTTATAGTGATGGTATTTATTGCGATAGCTTCAATTGTCACCGTTCATTTATTACACGAGCCGGCACCGAGGGTGTATAAGGAAAAGATGTTTTCAAAATCAGGCTTAACGATTACGCTGAACGACGGATTTAATGAAAAAGAACTGGTTTCATATACAGCTGCCTTTGATTCAAAGAGCATTGCAGTTTTCGTTATAAAAGAAGACTTCTCCTCGATAGAAAATAAAAATCTCAGCTTGGAAGAATACGCTGAACTTGTTATAAATAACAATAAATTAGATGTCACAGTGGAAAAAACTGAAGGGTTGACAAGCTTTACATTTGAAAAACACACTAACGGAAAGGATTATATATACTTCGCAACGGTTTATAAAAGTTATGACGCGTATTGGATTTTACAGTTTTCTTGTGAAAGCGCAAAATTTGAAAGCCTAAAAGCATTAATCATTCAATATGCGAAGTCGGTCAATGTGTAATACAAGATTTATAATGCTGATTGCTTATCACAACACTGTTAGTCAAGGTTTGACGCCTTTGAAGCCTTTTGTCAATCCGCGCTCCAACTTGATAAGTATAACGATCGGCTTTATGAGGAGCTTCGTTTCGCCGACACCGTAAACGTATAAGCATTACCCGAATTTACACGCCAAAAAGTAAAAGCTTTCGCTCTGTCTGGCGAAAGCTCTCATTTTATAAAGTATTTTTAACCGCCTAAATAGGCGCGCTTGATTTCTTCGCTTTGGGCAAGCTCCTTGCCCGTTCCGGAAAGGGCTATGCGCCCGGACTCTAACACATACGCGCGGTCGGCGATTTTCAGCGCGATTTCGGCGTTTTGTTCCACAAGCAGAATGGTGGTACCCGCCTCGTGCAGCTCGCGGATAATGTCAAATATCTGCTGTACCAATATGGGCGCGAGCCCCATGGACGGCTCGTCAAGCATTAAAAGCTTAGGACGGCTCATAAGAGCGCGGCTCATGGCGAGCATCTGCTGCTCGCCCCCCGAAAGCGTTCCGCCAATCTGATTTTTCCTGTGTTTAAGGCGGGGGAAACGCTCGAACACGTCCTCAAGACTTTCCTTGACATCCGCGCTTTTCGTATAGGCGCCCATTTCAAGGTTTTCCCGCACGGTCATCTGTAAAAATATCCGCCGCCCCTCGGGTACGTGCGCCAGACCCTTAGCAACCAGTCTGTGTGTTTCGGTATGCGTTATATTTTCGCCTAAAAAGGTAATGCCGCCGGTTTTTGTGCGGAGTATTCCCGAGATTGTTTTAAGGGTCGTAGACTTACCCGCGCCGTTTGCTCCTATGAGCGCGACGATTTCTTTTTCGCGCACCTCAAAGGAAACGTCTTTCAAGGCGTGGATTTTCCCGTAGTAAACATTGAGGTTTTCAGCTTGAAGCATCGCGTCCATCAGCCTTCATCCTCCTTTTTCTTTCCGAGATACGCTTCAATGACGGCGGGGTTTGCCTTAATGTCGTCCGGCGTCCCCTTTGCGATGATTTTGCCGTAATTGAGTACGCAAATCCCCTCGCAAATCCCCATAACCAAATTCATATCATGCTCGATAAGCATAATGGAGATATTGAACGTGTCACGAATTCGGGTGATGTTTTCCATAAGCTCCGCAGTCTCGCTGGGGTTCATACCCGCGGCGGGTTCGTCAAGCAGAATGATGCCCGGTTTTGTGGAAAGAGCGCGTACAATCTCAAGCTTTCGCTGCGCGCCGTATGGCAGCGAGCCTGCCTGAGAATAGGCAAGGTCTGCCAAAGAAAAGAAATCGAGCAGTTCCAGAGCGCGTTTTGTAGCCCCTCTTTCGGCTTTGCCGTAGCCGAAGCCGTGAAAGAGCGAGGCGGCGAAGGTTTCCTTTGTCGAGTAATGCATACCGACCTTTACGTTGTCGATTACGGACATCTTGGAAAAGAGGCGTATATTCTGAAACGTCCTCGCGATACCCATTCGGTTTACCTGCGCGGTCGTTTTGCCCTCCGTGCTGTAACCGTCCATCAGTATATTGCCCCTTGTGGGGCGGTATACGTTGGTGAGCAGGTTGAAAACGGTGGTTTTCCCCGCGCCGTTCGGTCCTATGAGTCCGGCTATTTCGGTTTTGCCTATTATGATGGAGAAGTCGTCCACCGCGGTAAGACCGCCGAAATCTATGCCGAGATGGCGGCACTCTAAAATGGGCGGCGAGCCGAGGTCGCGCTCGGGAATGAAGGCGTTAATAGGATAGGGGACGAGAGGGGATTTATTGTTGTCCATTCACATCCGCCTCCTCGGGTTTATTCTTTTTTGAGCGCAAAACACCTATAAGCTTTGGAATTGACCACTGCCCCTTTAAGTCGGCAAATTTTTGGTTGGAGTTCAGTATCATAATAATAATCAAAAGCACGGAGTAGAGCAGCATCCTGTACTCGCTGAAGCCGCGCAGCATTTCAGGCAGCGCGCGCAGCACGATAGCCGCCGTAACGGAGCCTCTTATACTGCCCATGCCGCCGAGTACGACTATTACGAGTATTTCAATAGACATATTATAATTAAACTGCGCGGCAGTGCTTTTCGCAAGGCTGTGTCCGAAGAGAGTACCCGCCATTCCGGCAAGGAAGGCGGCAAGCACAAATACTGCCAGTTTATAGTATGTTACGTTTATACCGACGCTCTCCGCCGCTATGCGGTTATCGCGCACCGCCATAATACAGCGGCCGGCTTTGGAATTGGAGATATTCATAATTATTATGACCGTAATGAGGACAAGAGCGATGGCGAAGGGTAAAAGCTTTCCGGCGCTTGAGTATATTTTCAGCGTGCTGAGACCGAGAGCGCCCTCCATTTTAAGATCGACCTTTTCGTTTACAATCGTGAGGTTGGTGATGGCGTTATTTATGATTTCGCCGCAGGCAAGCGTTACAATCGCAAGATAATCACCGCGCAGGCGAAGCGCCGGCAGCCCTACTAAAAACCCCACGACGGCGGCAAATAATCCGCCCGCGAGCATGGCGAGAGGCAGCCGGATAAAAGCGGGCAGAACATCGAACGTGACAATGGAAAACATACAGCCGCTGAAAAGCCCGACAGACATAAAACTGGCGTGACCTAAGGAAAGCTCTCCGAGAAAGCCCACTACTAAATTTAATGAAACAGCCAGCACAACATAGCAGGAAACCGAGATAATCATTCCGGTGAGCTGACGGCTTATCGTGCCGGTTACAAGCATAAGGGAAATCACGGCGTAGACGGCGACAATGATATAAAGGGTCACGCTGTTTTTGGAAAACAGCCTGTTTTTTAGTCTGCTCTTCATATCTTACACCTTCTCCTCGATGACCTTGCCGAGCAGTCCGGTGGGCTTGATGACAAGCACAAGCACAAGCACGCCGAAAACTATGGCGTCCGCCCACAAAGTCGATATATACGTCTGTGAAAGCTTCTCGATTATGCCTAACATAATACCTCCGAGCATTGCCCCGGGGACTGAGCCTATACCGCCGAAAACCGCGGCGGTGAAGGCTTTAATTCCGGGCATTGAGCCTGTGGTAGGCCTTATATACACATAGGAGGCGCCGAAAAAAATGCTTGCCACGGCAGCGAGCGCCGATCCTATAAGAAACGTAACGGTAATAGTTTTGTTGACGTTTATCCCCATAAGCTGCGCCGCTTCCTTATCCTCCGAAGAAGCCCGCATAGCTTTGCCGATGCGGGTTTTGCTGATGAATAAAGTAAGAGAAACCATAATCAGCGCCGTAGCCGCCAGGGTGGCGACGGTCACGCCGCTTACCTGAACGCCCTTTACGTCTATCAAAACATCGGGCAGCGCAATAATGTTGTTGGGAAAGGATTTCTGCTCCGAACCCATAAGCAGCAGCGCCACGTTCTGCAGCAAGTAGCTTACGCCGATTGCGGTAATCAAAACCGAAAGGGACGGCGATTTCCTCAGAGGCTTGTACGCAAAAAATTCGATGCTGACGCCTAAGACGGCGCATACCAGAATACTCAGAAGCACCGCGGCGACGGGCGGCAGCTTTGCCTGAAAGACCGCGACGATAACGGTATATGCGCCGACCATAATCACGTCGCCGTGCGCAAAATTTAGCATTTTAGCGATACCGTAGACCATGGTATAGCCTAAGGCAATGAGCGCGTAGATGCTTCCGAGGCTCAGCCCGCTGATTATCGTCTGTATAAAGTTCACCATACAAAATCGTCCTTTTACAAGGATAGCTCCCGATGAGAAATGAGATGTTCACGTCTCATCGGGAGTTAAGATGCACTAAAACTTGAAAAGCTGATTATTCTTTTACAAACATTGTGTAGACGCCGTTTTTAACCGTAATAACCTTGGCTTCCTTGGCGCTCTCGCCGTCGGCAGTCCAGGACATTTTGCCGGTTACGCCGTTGACGGAAATCTTTGTCATAGCGGCGACCATCTTTGAGTTGAAGGTGGCTTCGTCCATATTATCGGGAGTCACCGCCGCCTGTTTGAGAGCATCCGCTATGGCGTATATGGCGTCATAGCCGTCGGCGGCGAACTGGTCAGGCACTTCGTTGCTGTACTTGTTCTTGAAGGCGGTAACAAAGCTTTTGACGTTTTCCGCCGTATCGTCGGTCGAGAAGGGAGTCAGCATCATCACGCCCTCGGCGTATTTGGGGTCAGAAATCTTTTTAAGTATACCCTCCATACCGTCGCAGCCGAAGTAAGAAACATCTGCAATCTTACCGTATGCCTGCGTGAGGAATGTGGCGGCTTCAGCCGCGTATATGGGCATAAACACCAATTTGGCGCCGGAATTCTTTATGGCGCTTATCTGAGCGGAGAAGTCGGTCTTTGTGGCGTCGGTATAGGTGGTTGTAGTGACAATCTCCAAATTCTTGACGGCGCACTGCGCCTTAAACGCCTCATAAAGACCTGTGCTGTAATCGAGGTCGCTCTGATAGAATACGGCAACCTTAGAGGCAAGCCCGTTCGCCGCGATGAAATCTGCGGAAACGGTTCCCTGCTGCGGGTCGTTGAAGCATACGCGGAACGCCGCGTCGTTGCCGGCTATGGCGTCCTTTGCGGAGGCGGAGGGAGAGAGCATCAGAATACCGTCGTTCTTAGCCGCCGCGCTGACCGAAGCCATTTCTCCCGAAAGGACGGTTCCCAATGAAACCTTCATCCCCTTGTCCATCAGCTGACCGTAAGCGGTGACCGCCGAATCGGGAACGCCTTTGGAATCCTGGAAATCCAGCACTAACTTGAAGCCGTTCGCGCCGTTCTTGGCGTTGATTTCCTCAACGGCGAGTTTAGCGCCTTTTTCTACCGATGTGCCGTAATTGGCATAGTCGCCGGTAAGCGGACCAATTCCGCCTATCAGCAGTTCGTTTTCACTTTTTTCACCGCCGGGGCTGCATGCGCCGAGAGCGCCGAGCAATATGGTAAGCGTCATGAGCAGGCAGGCGAGTTTAATAAACCTTTTCATTAATTACACCTCTTCTAAAAATTATATTAAGCCTGACGGCTTGATACCGGACAAATAAACGGCTGTTAAGGCGACGGGAGTCGAACCGCCGTTTTATGCGAAGCATGTATATACGGGGAATAGGATAACAACAGTCCTGCGACTGTGTTTATAACATAATTTACCATAGAAGAACACCTGTTGTCAACACAAAAAAACACAAATGAGCCGGTTTGCGCGGGAAAGTAAATTCTCAAAGTAAATGCAACAGTAGAATTTGAAGTTGCATTTAGTGTA
>CAZQXZ010000118.1:0-6496 GCA_964597515.1 uncultured Eubacteriales bacterium
ACACTGGGCACCGCCGAAAGAACCATCGCCACCACCGAAAAAATCATCAACAACTTGCCGGAAGAAGAGAAGAAGCAATTTCTAGCGGGCGAAATGACCCAAGAGAAAGCCCACGCCATCGCAGATACCATCGTCAAAGCCAAACGCGCGCCAAACAAAACCAAGAGAGAGACGGTTAAAACCAGCGTCGGAAACAATGCCAGCATCACCGTTCCCATACAAAGCGCCTATTCTGCATTTAAGTGTGCAATGAACCAATCAACGGAAACCAAGCAGCTCCCCGAAGCCAAAGCCGTTTTAGAGGCATTTGAGGCGCTTCTGAGGCGTTTGAAGGACGAATTATGAAGGCAATAAAGTGGATCTCGCAAGGCGGAAACGAATATGAACTCAGGGCAAGGTGTTCATTTTTCCTCTTTAATAAAGAATGGGAAAATGGCGAAGGAATAAAGATTATTATCGACAGAGAGCCCCGGGCGGACGCATTGCTCGAGGTGTACAAAAACGGAAAACCTATAGGTAGAACCAATGGTATATCTGAATGGCAGACCATGCCCATATTATATTCTGCCGATCAGCTCGTTTGGACAAAAGACTGGACGTTGAAAGATTGCAGAAAAGCGTGGGGCGTAGACGAACCTTTAACAAAAGAACAGGCCGACAAGCTTGATACGTTTTTTAATGATTTAATGAATTCCGAAAAGCCCAAAGAAGTTCTCTCCTACGAAAAAAAGCAAAAACTGGAACGCGCTATAAACTTGCTACCCAAAGCAAAAGAACTCGTGGAAAAAGCAAAAGAACAAGACAGATTATACACGCGTGCGGAGCGCGCATATCTGATCACGAAGGAAGAATACGACGAAGCACTCGAAATAATCAAACTCGCAGAAGAAAATAAAGAATAGGAGATGCAACAATGGAAAATCAAACCATCAAATCTTACACAAACGAAGAACTTAACGAAGCACACGACGCTCAGAAAGGTTTAGCCTGTGATTATTTTGCTGGATTTGCAGGCGGCTTTCTTATACTCATTGTGGGCGGTTATGCCGTTTTTCCAAATGCGAGAAATCTTTTTCAGCAGTCATACGAAATCATCATATCGGCTTTTATGATCCTTTCCGTATTTGGAATTCTTACCGCGACATACTCCTACTTCACTTTGCGATCAAAAAAATATCAAGAAAAAGCCAAAAAGAGAATCGGTCTTTTTCTGGGGCTAACAATCTGTATCGCCATTCTCGGATATCTTATCTGGCCAGCCATGTGGAATGCTTTCGAATCCATCCGAAAATAATGTTCAATCCAATACACCCCATACCGAAACCGCCTGACATCTTTCGGGCGGTTTTCTTATATAAAGTCGCAACGGGGTTGACTTTATATAAACCATGCTGTATAATGAGTTTATAAATCAAAAACACATTCGCCGTATTGGGCGAGGAAGGTGAGTTTATGAAAAGAGAAGTCAATTTACAAGAAATAACCGAGCAAGAATCCGGCATCGTCATTTATCCGGACGGTTATATCGCCGTCGTCAACTGGGCAGGGAAGAGTGGCCTGCCACGATACATGGCACCATTCCACGATCCGATTTTTATGCCGGCGGACGAAATCTCGTTCCGAACGGAAGACACATCAAACATCGTCTTATATCTCCCAGATGGCTATGAGGTCATCGCCGATAAATTTAACGACATCCAAAAACTCTTTGATGATTTTTCGCAAAACCAAGCGAAGGTTGGCGGTCGGATCTATTACATCAACGACGAGATCATCGTCATTGCACCGGACGACTGGAACTAATGGCAGAAGGAGAGACACATGGGACGCACGAATCTCTATTTTTCAAGTCAAAACGGGTATGTGGGCGCAAGCCGAAGCGAGCGCAGCCAAGCCGCCATTGAAAACTATGAAATGCCGATCTCGATGATGTCCAAACCCATCATCGATGCGTTTCTTAGGTTAACGCGCGACGACTTTGATCCGATCCATTATGATCTTTTGAAAAATACGTCGGTTTCGAAGTGGCGTTTTGTTGCCAAAACCAAGACGCAGCGTTCGTCCTGGCATCACACCAGCTCACGTTTTAACAAAACCGATCACTTTAGCCTACACGCCATTGCAGAAAAAATACTCGAGGTCAGTGATACGCTGGAAGACGAGTATCGTGCGCATCTTAACCACGCCAAGACGTCCGCACCGGCTGTGAAGTACGGCGTCATAAGCGTGCAAGTATGGGGCGGAAGTAAAGCACACCCCAAAGTGATTGGGCACGAACAAGCGGCAGGTATTATTCAGGGCGAATGGCTCTATTCCAAAACAAATCACCTTGCGAATGGCGCGACGCAAAAGTACAAGACCACTGCGAACAAAGTCGATTGGATAACGGTCTATCCAACATATCGTGAATTAACCCAAAACCACCCGGAATATAAAAAGACAAAAGCCGTTTTTAATGCCTTGGTTAAAGAAAGAGATTGGAGGGACGCATGAATCTTCAACAACCTAAGAACCGAGACTATAACATTTGGCTTGGGTTTTTCGTATTTTTAGCTATTTTGAATCTTGTGATAGCGCTAAATATTAAGTTTATTACAAGATTCGGTTATGAGATATCTATTTTTTCGAGATTTATTTTTTGGCTGTTAGGCTTATTATTTGTTTGCAAATTTCTCTATTCAAAACTTTCTGCTTGGACCAAAAAAACCGAAAACCTGATGTTATTTATCTATTTATATGGACTAGCTATGGCAATTCTGTCAGGATTTCTTCTCTCTGTTATTCTGTAACTTTTATCTTTAATTTAGAAAGGAAAACAAAACATGAAAAAAATAATTAACGGCTCGATTTACAGCACAGAAACCGCACGAAAAATAGGAGCGTTTGAACACAGCAACAGGAGTTCTTTCGATTATTTTATCGAAACGCTCTATCAAACCCGTGCCGGCAAATACTTCTTGCACGGCGAAGGCCATGCCAGCAGTCGCTATGCCAGACGCATTACTTACAACGAGTTTGCCCCCGGCGAAGAAATAATTCCTTTTACCGCCGAAGAAGCGAAAGGCTGGGCGGAAGACGGACTGGATCCGGATCTTTACATCGCCGAGTTTGGCGAGCCGGAAGAAGCAAGCGATGAAAAGAAGGTCATATCCGCAAGCATCGCTTCGGATGTCTATAACGCACTTCAGCGCGAGAAAGCCAATACCCATAAGCCCATGGGCGAACTCATTGAACAAGCGTGCCGGGACGCGTATATGCGCTGAGTCGATATGCTTGCTCCAAAGCGAGAAGCTTCACTTTTAAGAGTCACCCCAAAGGTGGCTCTTTTAGCGCGCTCGATCGTCGTCAAAAATCTCGTCCGTAAGGCAAATCGGCTGTATCACGCACCCGCGCCAAATGTCTAAGATGACGGATCTTAAATACGCTTCCGGTTTTTGCATCTCAACTTTTTCAACCCGTTCAAAAACCTCAGCTACAAGCCGCTCAAACGCAGATAAAAGCGATTTTGACCGCGTTTGGTGGACGTAGCGCCCGAAAATTGACCTCACATCGGACGGTTTTTTTTGCGTCTCGAAGAGGATCTGAGAAGCGACTTTCTGCACAAGACGCGCCACCATGATCTCGGGATCGGACAAGTCGTTACCCACGAGCGCGTCAAGAGAAAACCCGTTTTCGCCTAAATAATCAGCGTAAATCGCCATGTTGCTGCAGGACGGGAAGAGCCCGTGCTTTTTGTAAATCGCTTGGAGTGCCATCGATCGCAGCTCATGATCAGACGCCGGATAGACATATGGACGGCTTTTCGTTTGTGTTTCGCAAAATGCTCTCTCTAATTGGATTTGCGTTGCCAAAGAGAACGGGGAGAGGTCCTTTTTATCATGTTTTTGATTTCCTCGACCCGATCGTGTCTTGATCTGAAAGGTAGATTGCTCTTCAACAAGATTGCTCTTAGACGAGAGATTGCTCTTAATATTAAGAACCCCCTCGTTTTTTTCCGACGGCTTTTTTACTTCGGCTTTTTTCGCACGGCGAGCGCGCGGCTCACGGCGCACCGGCAGGTCAATGATTTTGTACTCGCTTCTCAAGAAGCGGTGGGTGAGTGGGTCCCGGCTCTGTGAAAAGTCAATGAGTCCCGCTTCATAGAGTTCGTCGAGGTATTTTTGTACCGATCGCTCGCTCATACCAAGATAATTGGCTAGGTACTCGCGCGGCTGTTGGACAGTTCTCTTGCCCGCGGACTGAGAGAGGATGGTGAGATAGAGCGCCTTGGCCTCAAGGGACAGGGAGGAGCAAGTCACCGACTGATAGCAAAACGCATAGAATTTCGTATCTTTTTGAATCAAATTAAAAATGAGCGTCGGACTATGTGCGGACCGGTTTATTTGTTTGTATTTGAGATATCCAAACTTTCGGAGATTATTGATCGCCCGCATAAATCGCGGCTTCGACAAGTCTAAAAGCGAGAGCGCGGTGTCGCGCTTCATGAAACATTCGTTTTTCCCAGAGGAAAAAGACGAAATGAACGCCAAAACGCCAATTTCTAGCGCGTGGGTACGTTTATCTTTAATCGCGTTTTGCGGAATTTTTCCAAAAAAACCGGCGCGAACGCCCTTGGTATAGAGTTTTTCGGTCATCGCCGAACAGGTAATAACGGTCATAATTGACTCCTTTTGGGCATAAAAAAGCCCTCGACTTTGTACATATTCCAAGACTTTAGCCGAAGTCTTGGAACGCACTTGACTAAGGGTGGTCAATTATGGTAATCTTTCTTTGGATTGAAGATTACGCATAACTGCTGTGGCTCCACCCGGGATACAGCAAAAATTTAGAGATAAGTCGCAAGTGCTGGAAACACTAAGCGGCTTTTTTCATGCCCGTCATTTCCGTCATCGGAGTACCACCACCTTTCTATCCGTCATAAAGCGTCGGCACAACCGGCGCTTTTTTGCATTTTCTCAAACTCAAGAATAGCAATAACCTAAAAAAAATACAACCAAGCGCGCCAAAATGTTGACATTTCAAATATCAATAAAGTTTTATAGTATTTGAGGTTATATTTTTCCACGCTCATTCGTTATATAGGGTAAGAGCACAAAAACACACGCGAAACGAGGAGAAAGAGAAGATGATACAGATGATGCCAAACATATTCCGAGATGAAGATATCTTAGAGCGTCCGAGGATCTGTCTTTATCAAGACGAATGGAAGCAGACCCAAACCGGTGTGCTTTTACGAATTAGATCCGGACAGAACTTTATTTTTTTGGTGACACCGAAACTGAGCAAGACCTATGGCGATTACATCGAAAGCGCTGTGGTCGAGTTTGAAATCCTGATGGAAAAAAGACGGCGGTTCGATCCCTTTAATTTTGAGGCGCTGTTTAAGAAGGTTGATCCCGAGGACTACGGCAAAACCTACTACGTGTACTTGCAACCCGACCATTGGTCGATCAACAACCATCAGAACGCAGCGGTTTACACAAAAGAAAAATTTGACACGCCAACGCCCTGGGACAAACTGACCGAAGAAGAGCTATATATGCGTGCAAGAGACTACGATTACGATGACATCGATGCGTTCGTGAAAGAAGACGACCAATACCGGTTCCTTTATCCGAGAGACATCAAACTCCAAACCGAGGATATCCCCAGACCGATGTACGAAAAAGGCTATGCACTCTTAGGCGACGTGCCGGATGTGCTGCTCGAAGAAAAGAAAGACTGGTTTTAATGTCAACGTTTTTGTCAAAAGTATTGAATTACTGACAAAGGCAAATTATAGTAAAGGCGTTGTAGCGTGGGGAAAGCCCACAAAACAACAAAAAGAAGGAGAAATGATTATGAAAAAGACGATTGCGATTCTATTGATGGTTCTTGCCGTGGCGCTATGCGCTTGCGACAAAAAGATCACCACCGAGACCACACCCGCTGCCACCGAAGCGCAGGTGACCACACTGGCATCGACGCCTTCGGAAACGACCCCGGTAGTGACCACAACCGAGGCAACGACGACCGCAACAGAGGAGACCACGACGGTTTCCGAGACGAGTGAAACCACCGAAGCGACGACCGTTGCGGAAACGACCCAGGCACCGGCACCGACCACCACGGCGGCGAACCCCAGCCAAGCGTGGACGGAGACCGAGCTTGTGAAGACGGTTTATGCGCATACGAACGCGAATATCCGTTCGGGCCCGGGCACGAGCTACGGGAAAGTGCGGACAACCAACCTCGGGGACGCCATGACCGTTGTGGCGATCACGAACAACAATTGGTACAAGTTAGAAGACGGTACGTTCATTAGCCAAACGGTTGTATCGGACGTTGCGCCGACACCCGTGCCGACCAAAGCCCCGACACCGACACCCGATCCGAACGCACCTGTGCCGACGACGGCACCCGTTGCGACCTTGAGCGCGAGCGAAGCCGAATCGATTATTCGGAGCGTGGTCACAAGCGTTCGAAACGGCAACGGCTTAACCACCAATTACAGCGA
>CAZQXZ010000119.1:0-6492 GCA_964597515.1 uncultured Eubacteriales bacterium
TAATCCACTAATTATTGATTCTTTTATACTTTCTTTTTTCATTATAATCTCCTCAAAATATTATTTATAAATTAAAAAATAAAACGGTCCTACAGAGTAGTTGTATGGAGGGTAATATCTGTTAGCCGTTGCAACATTCCGTACCAGGTTTTTGTTTGCATCCTGATTGGTAACATCTGTCAGACCCCGCTTATGAGACCATGTCCCAAATCCATTGTAATCTCGCCTATACCAATGATAATCTTGATAATATGAAGTACTAAAAACACTCCAGTTCAAGGTAGTTAATACTAAAGCAACATAATACCCTTTCTTTTCAAGGACTTGCTGCTGCTGTGTCTTATTTTGTGTGGGAGATGCTACCACGAGAACAGATAAACCTAATTTCCGTATATCACTTCTAAAGGCGGTTACTATTCTTTCTAATACATTCCCACTATACCTGCTAAATGGTTTGCCACTTAGAGTGCCTGGTTGTAATTTATATCCATTTCCCACATAATTAGTTGCTCTTATATTAAGAGCATATGCATAACAGTTAGCATTTTGCCCCCAAAGCATTGGTTGGTAAAGTATATTAATTTCGAATTTACCGCTTATTGTACCTCTCCCCACATTGTAGGAAAAAGCCTCCCCAGAATAATCAACAAAACTTATAGGATTATTCTCACAATACGCAAACATATTGCTTCCAAATCCATATTGCTCTGTATCAACATACGCATCAAGATTTACGAACCTGCCCCACTCCGGGTTGTAGTAGCGGCTCTGGAGGTAATACAGCTCTGTTTCGGCATCATAGTAATATCCTCTGTAGCGGAAGGGGTTGGTGCTACCGATTGTGGCTGACCCCGTTCCTGTTACGGATATGATTTTGCCCCATGCGTCGTAGGTGTAGGCTGTTACTATTATGCCATTTTCATCTGCTATGCCTGTTATGTCACCTTGCAGGTTTTTTATGTAAAGATAGGTGTCTGTGCCGTTTAGCACAAAGCCGTCCGGAGCGTATTCGCTGTCGTTGTAGAAAAAATAGAGAGTGTCTGTGCCGTCGGACTGTGAAACGAGCTTTTCACCGTTCCAGATGTAGTTGTAAGTTGCTACCGTGCCGCCTTGTGTCACTTTCTTTTCCGTCCGCAGTCCGTTTTCATTGTACTTGAATGTCAGTGATTTTGTGCCGTTTGAAATTCCGTTTAATGTCCTGCCGTTCCACTCGAATATATTGCCGTCATAGGAAAGTGGATTGCCGATAGCATCATATGAAATCGCCTTGCCATTGTAGCTTACGAGCTTATCTTTCCATACGCTGTCATAGGTGTAAGTGACCGTATTGACGGCGGCACCGAGCGCTCCTGTCGTGTAGGCATATTCCTTTTTTGAAACGATGTTTCCGTCTGTGTCATAGGTGTATGTGAATGACTTGTTCTGCACGGCATCGTCCGCACGGGTAAGCTGACCGGCTTCGTCGTAATTGTAGGTGTATTGAAAGTATGCCGTCTTTTGTGATTGTGCGGATATTGCCGTTGTTATCGTAGGTGTAGCGATAGATTGTATCTGTTTTTGTGCCGGACACAGGCGTCACCGTGCTCGTATATGTATCGATATACTCTGTGGCTGTGGAGGAGGTTTCCTTGTAGGTATATGAATGGCTGACAGAACCGAGATTTGCTGAGCCGGAGACAGCCGTCATTCTGTTTGAAGCCACCCGTCCGAACCAATCCGCGGCAGAAGTAAAGGCAATCTTTTTGCCGCCGAACTCTGTCTCGCTTTCATCTATTGATTGAAATCTCAATATTTAAGACCCTGCCATTGCAAATAAAAATCACTGAGCCAATCATCCATCCCGTCTTTCGACCAATCCAGCTCTGAATATTGCGTGCGATGATACTTGATATTCGGGACAGGACTATTACCAATAAAGGTGAGATGTTTTGCCGGGTAATGCGGTTTTTTATAATAGTTCATAACAGATCTTAAACATGAGTCGAAGGAAGGAACATAGTCATCCATACTTTTTGGCATCCATTTATAACCCGGAGGGTAAGACAGTGGTAAAATGCGAACGTCATCAATATCGCTTAAAGCAGGCACTTCATCAAATACCTTATCAAAAACCCGTACAATAGATTGTGGCCATTCAAACCAATCAGAATCGCCAACTTTTTGAAAAAGAACATATTTTCCAAAAAGCTCCCTTTCTCTCGCAATATCTGTATGAAATTGGTACGCATACACATCCCCAATATTCCAAGGATTACGATCGAACTCAACCAGATTTTTTATAATCTTTTCTGGCGGCATAGAAGACTCAAGATTATCCTTCAGCTTTTCCAATGTCTTTTTCCATCCGGCACCACCATTTTTGCTTTTCTCCCACAGAGATAACCCACCGCCTTTAGATATCCACTTCAATGCTTTTTCTTTTACTTCCGGCATCAGACGACCAACTCTCCACTGGGTATCTGCAAGCGCATACCATAAAAGCGGTTCGTCCTCATCACCAATGTATTCATGAAATTTTTCAATAGTCTTTTGATATGCATCTTCATTACTTACTTGCTCTTGAAGACAATTCATATATGTATTCCGCACATCGCAGGTTGTATCATTGGCATATAGGCTTGAACCCCATGCACCCATTGCACTTTCCCCCCTTTTTTCTACTTATTCTGGATCAACCCAGCTTTGAATGAGTGTTCCCATTTGATTGAACTCAGTTTTGAAGTTGCTCCATTTACTTGGCGAAATGGAATTAATCATATTTTTCAATGTATCAATTGTATATGCTGTTATAATAGTTTGTTCGAGAGCTCGAGCTTGTGCAAGTGTTAAGCCGGTTGCAACTGCATACATGGTATAACTGCTACTTGGAAACTTCTTTTGGTGAGCAGATTTACGGGCAGCAAAATTGCATGTTCGACCAGCGTAAACAACATCAGTTGTCCCTTTTCGAGTTATTACATACACTGTGTTGCTACCACCTGGTTTTACCCCACCCTTGTTTACGTTAGCTTTTACTGCTGAAATTGTACTTGCTGCTGAAGCTGACAGCGCCATTACTCTATTAACAGCATAGACAATTCCCGCTATTGCAATTGCCGTCGCAGCTATACAAACAGGAATAAACCATGATGTCGCTATGGCTGCTTTAATACTTGCCATTGACGCAGAAATACTTGTCATTATTCCTGCTAACGCTCCACTCATTGAAGCTATTAATGAGCCTCCAAGTACAAGCGATGCTGTATAACGGCCTGTAGGATCATAATTTTTTATAGGATTATTCTGACAATACGCAAACATATTACTGCCGAACCCATAGTGCTCTGTGTCAACATATACATCCGCATTAACAAACCTGCCCCAATCGGGATTATAGTATCTGCTCTGGAGGTAATACAGACCCGTTTCGGAATCGTAGTAATAGCCTCTGTAGCGGATGGGGTTGGCGGCGCCGATTGTGGCTGATTGTGTTCCTGTTACGGAGATGAGTTTGCCCCATGCGTCGTAGGCGTAGGTTGTTATGATGTTGCCGTTGGCGTCGGTAATGCCTGTAATGTCGCCCTGCAGATTATTTGTGTAGAAGTAGATGTCGGTGCCATTGTACACAAAGCCGTCAGGCGCATAATTACTATCGTTGTAGAAGAAGTAGAACGTATTTGTGCCGTCGGACTGTGAGGCGAGTTTATCGTCGTTCCAGATGTAATTGTATGTTATTGTCGTACCGCCTTGAGTGACTTTCTTTTCGGTGCGCAGTCCGCTTTCGTTGTACTTGAACGTCAGCGTTTTTGTACTGTTTGAAATCCCATTGAGGATCCTGCCGTTCCAGTTAAATGTATTGCCGTTATATGAAAGCGGATTGCCGATAGCGTCATAAGAAATTGACTTGCCGTTGTAGCTTGTCAGCTTATCCTTCCATGTGCCGTCATAAGTATAGCTTATTGTATCAACAACCGAGCCTAATGTACCTGTCGTATAAGCATATTCCTTCTTCGACACGATATTTCCGCCGGCGTCGTAGGTATAGGTAAACGTTTCGTTCTGTACGGCGTCGTCTACGCGGACGAGCTGTCCGGCTTCGTCGTAGTTATAGGTATATTGAAGTATGCCGTCTTTTGTGATTGTGCGGATATTGCCGTTGTTATCGTAGGTGTAGCGATAGACCGTATCGGTTTTTGTGCCTGACACAGGCGTCACCGTACTCGTATATGTGTCGATATACTCGGTGGCTGTGGACGCGGTTTCCTTGTAGGTATATGAATGGCTGACAGAACCGAGATTTGCTGAGCCGGAAACAGCCGTCATTTTGTTTGAAGCCGCCCGCCCGAACCAATCCGTGGTCGAAACAAAGCTGATACTTCCTGCTGCGCCGGTCCCTATTGCGCTTTCGCTTGTCGAAACACCTGTAGCCTGGTCATAGCCGCCGTCGCCGTAGGTATAGGTGTACTTTGTTTGGTTTGACGTTTCGGTGTAATGATCCTCATCGTCATAGCCCGTTTCAAACAGCTCTACACCGTTTTTTGTTACCCTTATGCCGCCGTCCGTATATGCGGTGACATAACCGCTTTGATTGTCTGTAACCGAGGTCAAAGCACCGTCCGTATAGGCATATTCATAAGCGAGTGATACATCGTTATTAAATTTTATTCCGGTGATATTATCCTCGTTGTCATACAGATAGCTAACAGTATTTCCGTTGCCATAGGCGATTTTGCCGAGCCTGTCACGGTTCTCTGCACTGCCATATGTATATGACACAAGATTATCACTATTAACCTTTACTGCCGTAAGATTTCCCCATGTGTTGTATGTAAAATTATACGAAAAACCGTTGTGGTTTATACTTGTGAGCCTGTCATTCATATAATTATAGGTATTTGATATGCTCGTACCGTTTGAAAGCCCCGACACTAACTGCGACACATTTGTCAGCGCGCGCATTGCGTTGTAAGCATACGATACCGTGTTGCCCTCACCGTCTGTGATAGCGTTTAATACACCGTTGTTACGGTTATATGAGAACTGTACCATATTCCCTGCCGAATCACAAGAGGAAAGCAGATAATTTCCATTTGGGGTATAGGTGCTTTGTGTTTGAAGCTTTTTTACACCGTCAAAGCTTCCCGATGTTAAGATGTTACCGTTATTGTCCTTTTCGCTTATCCTGCGGCGCTTGCACTGCGGGCAGGTACACTCCTCTTCACTTTCACAGGTACAAGAGCAGTTATATTCCTCACAGCCTTCACACGGGCAGGTTTCAGGTGTTCAGAGCCTGTCAATCTGTGTTTAACAGCTGTCCGTCATTGATTTTTTTTGCCTGATTCCTTTATTCAGGTTCAGAATACTTTCGCGGATCGAATAGCTCTGCATACACAAAAACAACAAAAAAATGATAGCATATGCAAAAGCCTTGGCTTCAAGAAGGTTAATCCCGAAAAATACTGTAAACAGCAAGAATGGGGCTGATGCAATAATAAAAGCACTGATTATCAAAGAGATTTTGGCAAGAATGCGCATTTTCAAAAGCCTCGTAAATATACTGAGAAACAAAGGAATAAGAGCGCACAAACAAATAAACAGCCAATACCCCTTCTGTGCTTCAGCGTTGCCTATTTGCCCCGCATTCGTTTTTAACCATGATGCCAGCGATGCTTCATCAACGAAAATTGCTGCAGCTAATGGCAAAAAAATCAGGCACGCAGTCGATATAATGCTAAGCATTGCGGTTAAAACTGCCGTCAATAATTTTGATATAGTATTCATAAAAATAAGCGTTATACATTTGTCAACTAAAGCAAAAACAGATTTATAACGCCAAACACACCTTTCTATAAAAATAATAACTTTGTAATATTTAAGAATTTAATATTATCCGCTTCAAAAACAACTATAAAGTAAAATCTGTAAAAATAGTTACATATCCAAAAAAGATTAATTTTTTTAAATAGAAATTAATTATATTATAAAAAACGTAACGATCCCAACCAATCATGGTTACCTTAAGGGCTTCCACATCATCTTTGGTATATGAATTTGTAATACCTAATATGTCTATATAGAATTTTAAGGTTTCATAAGATTCCAGACAATGCCGTGCATAGTTTTTCTTAGAAAAATAGTCAAACACCTGTAAGTTAACATTATAATTTTTCTCAATTCCAACCGCTAATACATTTCGAGTGTGTATACGCATTGTTTCAAGGATTTCATTATAAAAACTATGTGCGCTAAAGAAAAAATTTAAAATTTCTAAAACAACAACAATATCTATAATAATCTTAATAATAACGAGTAGAGCTACACGACCAGATATATCAATAAATCTGATAGGATTATTATTACAATACGCAAACAGGCTTGCTCCATGGATTTCGCCTTGTGTAGCCTGTAATATATCGGTCTCATCCGCATTAAGGAACCTGCCGTATATTGGGTTGTAGAAGCGGCTTTGCAGGTAGTAGAGGCCTGTGTTTATGTCGTACATATACCCGCGGT
>CAZQXZ010000120.1:0-6413 GCA_964597515.1 uncultured Eubacteriales bacterium
CGCCCTTTTGATATAACATCAGATATTGGCAGAATTTGATAAACACTTCGCTGTATTCTACTGTGATGGTTTTATCGGGGGCAGGGGCAGAAAGCAAAGAGTTCCCATCGCTTTTCGGGGCGGCTATTTCCGTTGTCTTGCCTATTAGCTCCTCAAGGCGCGAAATCACTATGTCATATGGGAAATTCACCTGCTGCTGGTATTCGGAAGCAATCTCGGTGTAAGCGGTAAGAGTTGCTGATATTGTCAGAAGCTCGTTTCTCATTTCATAATACCGCGAATTCCAAAAGAGCCTGTATTCAAACGAAGTTAAAATACTGTCAAGCTGCGACGAGAGCGTGCTGAGCGTGCCGAAGGATGAAATTGAGTCATATGAAAGGCTGACGGCTTTAAGCTTCACCCTTTTCGCGTTTAACCCCGCGTCTTCAAACGCAGAAGCCGCGTCGCCGTATTTTGACGCCGCGCTCGTGATTTTTGAATTAGAAACAAGTTTTTCAGCCTGTCGGATTTGATACATCGCGTTGAAGTTTTTCAAAAACAGGAAAACCGAAAAAACCGACAAAAAGACCGCCGCCACAGCGAACACCAGATACTGTATGCCAATGGGGTAACGGCGCATGCCCTCGCGGCACCGCTCGCAGTATTCGTAATCCTCGCCGCGGCTGATGTCTCTCGCTCTTTCCGAGCAGCAGCGGCATAGCATATCCTCCGGAATAATGTCCTTTTCAATCTGCTCCTTTATTTCGTCAAGCTCTTTAACGTCTTCAAAAAGAGCCGTGTCTCCTTCGGAATTTTCAGCTTCGTCAAGCGTTTTATTCAACTCATCCCTGAAAAGAACCGTAAGACGTTCAAGCTCGCTTTTTAGCTCGTCCTCGGAATAGTCCTCTTTTTTATCGTATTTGGAGAGAGCGTCCTTCGCCTTAACGGCGGCTTCCACATCGGGGTTCAGCTCTTTTGGCTGCGTGTTTTGTCCCTGTTCCTTATTATCGTCCAAAGCAAGTCCTCCCTTGCGAATAATATATAGTATAGTATCATCTTTTAATTTATTTTTCAAACATTTTTTATCGGTTGCTCAGGTTTTACAATTTGTTTACAGTATATTAATAAGGAACAATCCTGAAGGTCTTTACCTCGAACGGGCGTATCGTAAAATCAAGGCGCGAAGCTTTTTCGCTCAATATGCACGGATTTTCCTCCATCATATTGCACTCGTACAGGTCAAATTCGGGGAAACAGAGCTTTACGGACGCTTTTACGGTTCTGCCCTGTGACTCGTATACGCGGAGAATAAAGCCGTCGCCGTCCTCGGCTCTTTTGAAAGCGTCAACGATAACGTTTGTGTGAGATACTTCTAAAAATGATTTTTCACAGACAGGGACGCTGTCGGGTCTGCCTTGCGAGTAAAACGCTTCGAGGGGCATATTCAGCTCGAATGCCCTGTTTACTGTTTTGCCGTCCTGCCAGCGGTTAATGTGCGGATAAAGCGCGTATGTAAAGCGGCTGAGCCCATGGTCTGCCGTAGTGTCCGGACAATTGGGCGAGCGCATCAGAGTTATTCGCATCCTGTTGCCGTGAATGTCGTATCCGTACTTGCAGTCGTTTAAAAGACTTATCCCGTAGTCGGTCTGCGAGAGGTCAGCCCATTTATGGGCGGGAACCTCAAATCTCGCGAAGTCATAAGAGGTGTTGAAGTGAACGGGTCTGGACACCGCTCCATGTGCTATCTCATAAGACGCCTCTACGGCTCGGATATCAACAGGGAAGGAAGCCTTCAAGGTCTTTTCGGTTTCCTGCCAGTCTACCGTCGTTTCAAAAAGAAGCGTGTCCGCGTCTTTTAATAAAACTATATCCTGGGTTATCAGCGATTTTCCGAAGCTGCGCACAACCCTTATAACGCCTTTTAAGCACGAGCTTTCGATTACAGACACGCTGTCAGAGCGCGTTAGGTCCCAAAACTTCTTGTTGATGTCGATTTCCAAATTCCACGCGCTCTCATGCACGGGCTTGTCCTGAAACACGGTCAACAGGTTTCCGGTTCCCGTCAGCAGCTCTCTGTCGCTGCGTTTATCCGTAATACTTGAAATGTTGCCGTTATCATCGAGCGAAACGCGAAGCACGCCGTTTTCGAGCAGGCGCTTCGTAGCTTTTACACGGGGGAAGCTTTGCGGTTTCCCGTTTTTTAAATAAAACATCTTATAACCCGCCGCGGGGATGTCCTCGGCGGAAAACCCGACATATAATTTACCGTTCTTTTCATAAAAGACAGACGGCGCCTGTCTGCCGAGGGCGTCCTCAACGCAATCAAAGGCGTTCGGAATTTCTGCCGTAACCGCACAGGAAACAGTCCAGGTATTGAAGTTCCACACGATTACCGAAGGGGCGTCCGCGCCCGTTTTTTCGTTCAGCGCCCTGATAGCGGCGTATTTTACGCCGTTCCCGATTTGCGTCATCTCCTCATAATCGGCAAGGCAGTCATCATACACCTCGTGTATGGAGGAACCGGGCAGAATGTCGTGGAACTGATTGATAAGCAGGAGCTTCCAGCCCTTTTCGAGGGCTTTTGCGTCATACTCAACCTCCGCGCAGGCAGCGACGCTTAAAAGCTCCGCGTTTCTGAAAAGCAGCTCGCCCTTTCTGTTATACTTTTTAACGAACGCCTGGCTCGTATAGGTTCCTCTGTGATTTTCATAATAAAGCTCGCCGTCCCAGACGGGAAGGCAGTCTTTTTTTTCTCCGATAAGCGAAAAGAATTCGCCCGCCTTGCCCTGACGGGAATGTACGAGACCGGGTATTTGTGAGAGCGCCCGCCCATTTTCGACCATACCGTATGTACAGCCGCCGCCGCCGTCGCCGTAGCCGAACATAGCAAGCGATACGCCGGTAATATCGGACTGGGCGTTGCCGTAAAAGCAGCGGTTGACGTCGTTTGCCGTATATTCTCCGCCGTAGGCTGTGGGCATTAGAGCGGCAATGATTTCGTCGCCGCTGTGCGAGCGCCAGACAAACTGTGAATACGGGAATTTATTCGTGTCGTTAGAGAGCAGCTTTGACGTCAAAAAATATTTCAATCCCGATTTTTTAATTATCTGCGGAAGCGCCCACGAAAAGCCGAAGCAGTCGGGCAGCCAATAAATATCCGAGCAAACGCCGAACTCTTTCAGGAAAAACCTTCGTCCGTACAAAAGCTGCCGTATAAGCGATTCGCCGTTTGCGATATTCGTATCAGCCTCGACCCACGCGCCGCCCGTTATCTCCCATTGCCCGCTCTTTACTTTTTCTTTGACTCTCTCGAAGATATCCGGATAGTGCTTTTTCATAAAATCATATAAAACCGCCTGACTCTGGCAAAACCTGAAATCGGGATATAAATCCATAAGACAGAGGTTGTTGGCGAAGGTTCTGGCGGTTTTTCTGACGATTTCTTTTATTGTCCAGAGCCACGCCACGTCGAGATGGCTGTGCCCTGTCATAATGACCGTACCGTAATCGAATTGTGGTATAGCGGCTATACCGTCGTCAAGAATTTTTCTCGCGGTTTGAACGCTTTTTTGAAAAGCGCTTTTACCCATGTCGAAATCGAGCGCGTGAACGGAGTCGTCAACAGCCCTCCAAACGCGGCTTTTAATTACTTCGTCGGATATTACACTGACAGCCTCTGCACAATTTTTTAATAAGAAATAATATTTCTCGGCGTCTTCGTCCACAGCGGCGAGTCTTGCCGTTTTAAGCGAGTAAACAGTCGTTTTGGCGCCCGCCATAGCGTCGTCGCAAAAACCGCCCGAGTTTACGGTAGCTTCAAGTTCAATTTTGTAAACGGTACCCTGCTTCGCGGGTTGCTCAAGGTGAATGATATCCCTGTGCACCCAGCCGGAGTTCATATCGGAGCTTACCGCTCCTTTTATGACGCCGTTTATTCTGACTATCGCCTCGCCGCCGAAATCGAGCTGCAAATAAACCTTCTTCCCGTCCATTTCTTCGGGAATTGTAACGTCTGCGGAAAACCAGCTCGTCATATCATATCCAGTTTCCCATGTGTCGCCGAGCGCGATCTGAGTCTCCTTTGCGCGGTTCAGTGAAAACTCGTTCGCGGCAGTGTGTACGCCGTCTTTTTTCCTCCAAACGGGAATTATCACTTCGTCGGTAACGATATACGGAGCAACCTGCCCGACAAGGTTCTCTATAACCTTGAATTTTGGGGTTTTAAGCATACTTACATTCCTTTCAGATTGAGCGGTATATTCTCTCCGAGCATCCTGCGCGCTATTCGTCTGAACGCCGCGGATGCGGGGGAGTAAAAGCTTATCTGCCCGCCGTTTGAGGACAGGAGCAGTTCTTTGTCCTCCGGCACGATGCCGACAAGCCTTACGCACGTCCCGTCTATCACCTCGTCAATATGGCGCGCATTTTGCTTTTTTACATATCTGTTGATGATGAGCCGCAGCTTGGCGGCGCCCGACGCCCTTGCCCTGTCTGCGGCTAATGACGCCGCGTGTATACTGACGTCGTCCGGAGTCGAAACGACAATGACCTCGCGCGCCGCGGACACGCAAAGAGTGAAGCCCTTTTCCAAACCGGCGGGGGAGTCGAGAATAACAAAGTCGAAGCCGCCGGAAACGCTTGTTATCATCCGGACGAACCCGTCTGTTTCAACGCCGTCGCCGCTTGCGGGTGCGCGCAGCAGCGAGAGGTTGCCTCCCAAGGATAAAACCGCTTTCCATACCTCGCAGTTTTTGTTGAGGATATCGCCCCAGTCGAAGACGGCTTCCTCGCCCGCGTTCAACAAAATATCGAGGCTTCGCAGCGCGATGTCGGCATCGACCAGAAGCACGCTGTACCCCATGCCTGCGAGCGCTCTGCCAAGCCCCGCACAGACGGAGGACTTGCCGACTCCGCCCTTAGCCGATACGACGGCTGTTATTCTTGACATTCGCGTCACACTCCTTTTTTTGAAAATCAGGGAATGAGTTCATTTAAATTTTGCGGGACGCTGTATTTTTTAAGATTGGTAAAGTAATAGTTGAAAACCTCCGACGCCGCGCCTGAAATAGCGCTGCCGCCCTGAACGTTTTCGCAGACGACTACGGCGGCTATTTCCGGGTCGTCATACGGCGCGAAGGCTATGACAAATCCGTTGTTGGTCTTGATAGGAACGCCGTTGCCCGCTGTTTTGTACACCTGGGAGGTACCCGTTTTCGCCGCCGCCTCGACCACGCAGTTTTTAAAATATGAGCGGCATCCTCCGAGCGTTACGACGTCGCGCATTCCCGCCTTCACGAGAGCGAGGTTTTCTTTTAAAAAGTCAATTTTCTGAACAATTTCCGGCTCGGTCTTGTAAATAATAGAACTCATGTCCGAAGAAAAAACGGAGTCTATGATATAAGGCTTGTACCTGACGCCGTTATTGGCGATTGCGGCGCAGTAGTTTGCGAGCTGTATCGGGGTAAAGAGGTTGTCGGACTGACCTATCGCCGCCTGTACCGTGTCGCCCGGATACCACACGCCTCCGGACGCCTCGCGCTCGGATTTTCCCGCGAGGATGCCCTTCGCCTCAGGCAGCTCCACGCCGGTTTCCTGCCCGAGTCCCAGCAGATTAAAGTAATAGTTCATCTTTTCAATGCCGAGAATTCTGCCCGTGTTGTAGTAAAAGATATTGCAGGAATGTCTCAGCGACTGCCTTACGTTAAGCGTGCCGTGTGAGGCGAGACAGGTAAAGGTGGTGTCAAGATACCGGAAAGTTCCGGTGCATTTAAATGTGGTGGAGGCGGTTATCGTTCCCTCGGTGAGAGCCGCTATCGCCATTGCGGGCTTTACGGTGGAGCCGGGGGCGTATGCGCTCATAAGAGCCCTGTTCCAGAGCGGCGCTGTTTTATCCTTTACAAGCTCGGAATAAAGCTGTGTATATTTAGATATATCGTATGTGGGATTTGAAACGCAGGCGCGTATGGCGCCCGTTTTTACGTCGACGACGACAAGCGCCCCCGCCGTGTCGAAAACCGTCTTGTCCTGTTGACGGTCAAGGATTTTCTGCAAGGCGTCCGACGCGGCTTTTTGAAGACCGGAGTCTATGGTGGAGACTACCGTATTTCCCTGCTCGGGGAGTACCGAGTATTCGTTTGTAACATTTCCCTCAGCGTCTGTAACGGACAGCATTATGCCGTTTTTACCCCTCAGATATTTTTCGGCGTACCGCTCGATACCGCTCTTGCCGTATACATCGTTTTGCTCGTACTTATTGTTTTCAAGCAGCAGTTTTTCCTCCTGAGCGATGCCGTCGTCAGAGAGCTTTACTTTTAGAGCGTCCTTTTCCGCGGTGTATTCGCCGGAGCTGATAGCTCCTACAAAGCCTAAAATATGCGGTGCGAGCGTACCGTCAGAGTACATTCTGTAACTTTCTATCTGAACGTCAACGCCCC
>CAZQXZ010000121.1:0-6405 GCA_964597515.1 uncultured Eubacteriales bacterium
TTTTACCGTTGTTCATCAAGATTATCCTTTCAAAGATTTCAGCTTATTTTCAAGCAAGAGCAAGGCTCTGTACGCCGCCTCGTGCCTGTTGGCGTTGCGTATGTCGCGGATAAAGATGTTTTTTAGCTGCGTAACGTCCGTTTCTCCGCCGACTGTAATTGAAATGTATATAAGCCCCACAGGCTTGTCGGTACCGTCCGACGCGGGACCGGCTATGCCCGTTATGCCTATCCCGACGTCCGAGCCGAACAGGCGGCGGACTCCTTGCGACATTTGGGCGGCTGTCTGTTCGCTGACCGCTCCGAAGCTGTTTACGGTATCCTCCGAAACGCCGAGCAGATTGATTTTGGACTCGTTGCAATAAACGCAAACGCCGCCTTTATAAACCGCGGACGCTCCGCTTATGTCGGTGATTGCTTTGCTTAAAAGACCTCCCGTGCAGGATTCGGCGACGGATAGTGTCATTTTAAGCGCGGACAGGAGCCGTATCACATTTTCGGCTCTTTCGGTAAAAATGTTAGTGTTCATAGCCATTCTCCGATACGGTGCATTGCCCGATATAAACAATTCGCGAGTTGTTTACGGCGGTTTCGCAAAGCGAGGGGACAAAAAGAGCAAGTTCGCTCTTCTTTGCGCTGTGAAGCTTAGGGCGCGTTCTCGGGTGCCTCGGGGTAAAAACGGTGCAGCAGTCTTCAAACGGGAGCACGGAAATATCAAAGGTATCAATTTTCCTTGAAATCCTTATGATTTCCTCCTTGTCCATCCCTATTAGAGGGCGGAAGACCGGCATTTCTGCAACGGCGTCTATGACGGATATCGCCTGCAAGGTCTGACTTGCGACTTGCCCTAAGCTTTCTCCTGTGACAAGAGCTTCACAGCCGTTGTCACCGGCAATTTTTTGGGCTATTCTCATCATAAAACGGCGCGTTATAAGCGTGTGGTAATCCTCTGGGCAGTTTATCCTGATTTGCTCCTGGATTTCGGTGAACGGAACCACATACAATTTTATATTACCGCAAAACGCGGCGATTTTCATTAACAGAGAATGAACTTTTTGTTCCGCCCTTTTTGAAGTATACGGGGGAGAGGCGAAATGTATGCAGACAAGCTCCATTCCGCGCTTTGCCATCATATATCCGGCTACCGGACTGTCAATACCGCCGGATATCAGCAGGGCTGATTTGCCCGCCGTGCCCGTGGGCAATCCGCCCGCGCCTTTTAGCTGCGTCCCTCTCACGAGAGCGTATCTGTCGCGTATCTCGGCTGTAACGGTAATATCGGGATTATGGACGTCAACGCTCAGATGACCGAAGACGGAAAGTATTTTCCCGCCGAGCAGAGCGGATATCTCGGGCGAGGTCAGGGAAAACTTTTTATCAGACCGCTTTGCCTCAACCTTAAAGGTGGAGGACAGCTCGAGCCTTTTACTGAGATATTCCGGCGTTTTTTCTAAAATCACGTCCATATTTTTAGGCAGAGCGGCAGCCCGGGAGTACGCGGCAATCCCGAAAACCTTTGAGATTACTTGTTCCGCTTCGTTAAGGTCTGTGTTTTCGTTTTTAGGCTCAATCAGTATTGTGGACTGTGCCTTCGAGTATGAAAACTCACCTAATCCGTTCAGGCGGCGGCGAATGTTGTTTATGAGAACGTCCTCAAAAGAGTTGCGGTTATGACCCTTTAACGCCAATTCTCCGTTTTTAACGAGAATAACTTCCTTCATTGTGTCACTTCAAATCCTTTTGGCTAAATCTAAAAGCTCACTCGCGAGAATATCAACCTCGCGCTCGCTGTTATACCTTGAAAAGCTTATTCTGACAGCGCTGTCAATAACAATAGGCAAAAGCCCCATAGCGGCAAGAGTAAGGCTTCTCTGCCCCTTTTTGCAGGCGGAGCCCGCGGAAACGCAAATGCCTTTATCGGAAAGATAATTTACGGTCGGCTGTGATTTCATAGTCAAAACCGAAAGGCTTACGATGTGGGGGACGCTGCCTTTCGGCGAGTTGACGGTGATTTTATCGCAGTCTTTCAGCTGTGCGAGAAGCCTTTCCTTTAAGCGGGCGATATGGGCGTAATGCGCGTCGATGTCGGGCAGAGCGTCGGCGGCCGCCGCAAACCCCATAATGGCGGGCGTCGGCTCGGTGCCGGAAAATATGCCGCCCTCCTGACCTCCGCCAAGCGTCTGGGGTTTTATTTTATTTTTGTCGCCGATATAGAGGGCGCCGGCCCCTTTGGGTCCGTGGATTTTATGGGAACTGACGCTTAAAAGGTCTGCGCCTAAAAGCTCGGGTGAAATCTTTATCTTTCCGAACGCCTGAATACAGTCGCTGTGTATGACAGCGGGTGATTTCGCCCTTTTGACAGCCCTTTGTATTTCACAAACGGGAAGGACGGCGCCTGTTTCATTGTTTACCGCCATCATACTCACCAAAATGGTATCGGAGCCTATCGCGCCGTAAAGCTCGTCTTTATCTATGGCGCCGTTTTTGTCGCAGGAGAGATATATGACATTTGCCCCGAAGCGCTCTTTTAGCTTTTTAACGGGCTCTTGAACCGAGGGGTGTTCAAAACCGGTGGTGACGACAGTGTTGCCCTCTTTCCTCAGCCTTTCGAAAACGCCGAAAATCGCGGCGTTATTGGCGGCGGTTCCCGACGGCGCGAAGTAAAGACCGCCTGTGCGGCAACTTAAAGCCCGCGCCGTTTTTCGGCGCGCAAGCTCTAACTCGTCGTGCGCCTTGATACCGAGCGAATGGAGTGAAGACGGGTTGCCGTAAAAATCTGACATTGCTTTTTTGGCGGCCTCAACAGCTTCGTCACACGGTTTTGTCGTTGCGCTGTTATCAAAATAAATAGCCAAAAAACCGCCTCCTGCCGCGTTAATTAAAATATTATACAACAACTTATGGCATTTTGCAATCAATGCTTCGCAATAACACATATTTTTTTTAGTTTTGGAGAATTTAATATTAAATATAAAAATTAGGAGTTGTAAAAGTGGAGAAAACGGGTATGAAAAGACGTTCGAGAATACGACTTGTCAGCTTTTTGACTGCCGTAATCGTCACGCTTGCCGTTTGGGGGACGGTAAACGCCGTCATAGCCGGCAGGTATGAAAGAGAGCTGAATGTTTCGCAAGAGAGGGCGCTTTCAAATCTCTCGTCATATATGGAGAGTATAAACACAAATTTGCAAAAGGGAATATACGCCAATACCTCGCCTATGCTCGCCAATATCTCGGCGCAGATATGGCTTGAAAGCACCGCCGCGAAAAACGCTTTGGCGGAGCTTCCCGCACAGCATCAGGAGCTGATTAACACCTATAAATTTCTTTCGCAGGTGGGCGACTATACGATGTCGCTTAACGAAAAAGTTGCAAAAGGTCAAAAAATAACCTCAGGAGAGACGCAGAGTCTGTTTTCGATGAAGGATGTGGCGTCGTCGCTTTCCGAACAGATAAACTATCTTCTTGCCGAAGAACAGGCGGGGAATTTGACATTTACGCAGACAGAGGGAGCGCATGACGCAAAATCGATAGGAGAAGCAACGGGAAACGCGAAAATACAGTTTAACGGCGTTTTATCGGACGCCGAAGAGTCGCTCGCCGAGTTTCCCACGCTGCTTTACGACGGACCTTTTGCCGACAGCGTTCTTAACAAAGAACCTGAAATGACAAAAGGCAAAAATCCTATCAGTATAGACAAGGCGAGGCAGGCGGCCTCGGAATATCTCAACGTGGACGTCAACACGCTCTCATCGGGTCAGGAGGAGAACGGAAACCTACCGTGTTATCTTTTTGCCGGACCCGATTATACTGTGGCAATTACGAAGTACGGAGGTTATATGTGTTATCTCCTCGGCTCGGCTTATGCGGGAGAAGCCGTAATAAAACCGTCTGAGGCTGTGGATATAGCTATTGATTATCTCGCGAAACACGGATTAAACAATATGAAAGAAAGCTATTTTACGACTGCCGACGGTATATGCACGGTTAATCTCTCCTATGTTCAAAACGGCGTCATCTGTTACACCGATTTGATAAAGGTCGGCGTCGCTCTGGACACGGGGAACATCATATCGGTTGACGCGCGCGGATATATCACAAATCATAAACACCATACGGTTGTTGAAAAACCTAAATATTCGGTTACCGACGCCCAGAGGTTCCTCAGCGATTATCTTACGATAAAGAGTATAAACAAAACTGTGATACCGACAGATTCGGGCGGTGAAAAATTCACTTACGAGTATTACTGCATTGGGGAAAACAAGCAGGAATTACTCGTTTATATCGACCCCGAAACGGGATATGAGGAAAATATTCTCATCCTGCTTTATTCGGATAACGGAGTGCTGACAAAATGAATAAAAAGCGACACTCGGGGTAGAATTAAAGCGGGAAACGTTTTAAACCGCAGCGGTTTTTTACGAATGCCATTAAAATAAGAGGTGAGAAAAATGACAGCACTTAAAATCGGAGTTGCCGCCTTTGTCTTATGCGCCTTGGCGCTGCTCGGAGCCTGCAAGGGCGATAAGCAGGGAATAACCTCGTCTAACCCTGCTCCTACAAATACGAGCAATACAATGCTAAACACCCAGGACGGAAGGATAAGCGACACCTCCGACAGGACGGACAACGGTTTAGTGGGCGATATAGTTTCCGATATAAGCGGAGCTATAAGCGATGTAATAACCACTACCGTGAGATAACTGAAAACAAAAAGAAGTCTCGCCTCTACGGCGGGGCTTCTTTAAGAGGTTTATAAAATTGAGATTTGGGAAGCGGAGTCTTTATCAAGATACAGCTCCCAGTCGGGATGCGTTTTAAGCACCGAGGCGGGGATGTCGGGCGTTACGTCGCTCTCGAGTGTTTTTTTGACTGCCTGCGCCTTTACGGCGTAGGGGACGGCGGAGATTATTTTTTTCGATTGCATTATTCTGTAAACGGTCATAGAAATCGCTTGGTCGGGAACGTCGTTTAAGGTCGCGAACCAGCCTTCGCCGACTTGCTGATTTTTACATTTATCGTCGAGATTAACGATTATGTAGCTTTCTCTGGTGTCAAAATCGGCGGGAGGGTCGTTAAACGCGATGTGGCCGTTTTCGCCAATTCCGATAAGCCCGAGATCTACCGGGCGTTCGGCGAGCCTTTCGGACAAAGCGGGAATACCCTCGGGCGTGCCGTCCACGAAACACGCGTTTTTAAGAGGAAGCTTGCTTACAAACCGCTCTTTGAGATATTTTCTAAAACTCGCGATATGCGTCTCGGGCAGCCCGATATACTCGTCAAGATGGAACATTTCGACCTTTGACCAATCGACATTTTCCTCAACAAGCCGCTCGAACATCGGAAGCTGAGAGGCTCCCGTGGAAACGACTATCCGCGCGTAACCGTTTTTGCCGATTACGTCTTTCAGATAATCCGCGGCGCTTTTCGCGGCCGCCGCTCCAAGCTCATTTGCGTTTTCGCTGACAATTACTTTCATTATACGTCACCGCTCCTTTTTTTCGTTATCCAGAATTCGCATAGCTGAAATCCCGCGTTCGGCTCGCGGATTTCAAGCTCCAAAACGCCGTTTACAAACAAGTCTCCCGGTATTACATATGTCGCGCTTTCAAAGCCGTCGCAAAGAAGCTCCGCGTCGAACCTCTCGTTCTTCTTGCCGCCGTACTGCGGACCGTCGTAAATAACGGTACCGTTTGCAATGACTTGATGATGCTTTAATATAGAGATTTTACTTTTGCCGTTATATGTGATTTTCAGCTCGTAGTCGCTACCTGCCGAAAAGCCGCCGAGTTTTGCTTTGAGTGATAAATGGTCATACAGCTTGAGCATGCTCATCGGTATTTGACCGTTGTTTACGTTTATTCTGTCGCCCTGAAAATTTATGTAGAATTCACCCTCGGGTCTTATGCCCAATGCGTCAAAGCCGTGCAGCGCGAGCGAAAAATAGGTTTCGTCGTCTTCGACGGCGTTGCGGTTCAAAAGCCTTTCTATAAAACCGTCCCTTTCGGGCGGATTAAGGGAATTTGCGTATGCTATGCGGTTTAAGTACCACGCCTTGTCGGTTACGGGCTGGTCTATTGTTTCGAGAGTCGCGCCTCTTTCGGGACCTTGAGCGTGGTAATTAGCGCAGTCTAACTGTATGCCGATTTGCTTGAAGAGCGCCGCGGCAAGCAGGTCTAACCTCTCCCTTTGAGTTCTGTAGCTTTTCGGATAAGGCGTTTCAAGTATGGCTTTTGCCTTGGCGATGTCGCCCTTTTTCAGTTCGGCGCGCCCTTTTTCAATCAGGTCGAGTTCAAACAGTCTGCGTCTGCGTACCAGCCAGTCGCATACAGCTCTGAACAGGCACAGATTGAAGCGCCAGTTTTCATTTAGAAACGGATACTCGTCCGACAAAGAGGAAAACA
>CAZQXZ010000122.1:0-6394 GCA_964597515.1 uncultured Eubacteriales bacterium
CTCCAGTTGTTACAATTGTTTCTATCGAACGGCATTTCCTTTTCGAGCGGTTTTGCGACAATAGCCAGTATGCCGCCTTGCTCCTCGCCGAGAGCCACAAACTCAATACCGTTATAATTGAAATGCTCGCCAGGTTTAGGGGTTGTCTGTTTCTTGTTCATAGTGTTTAACTCCTTATTTATATATTTGAAATAGATTTCTTTTGCTCGGCTTTTCAGACATAATAAAATCACTCCGTTCTATTATAATGTTGCTTGTCAAGCTACATTTGGTGCAAAAAAAATTTTCGGTTGTGCCTCCTCTGGTATTTCGAGAATTTCAATAATCCTCTCCGCCGCCGAGGTCGGCATATCGTTTCTCTCAAACCACCGTCCAAGTGTCGCGGGGGAAACTCCGACTTTGTGAGCTAACTCTTTAACGCTCATATCTCCCTTGCGTGTCATGTAGACTTTTACCTCAATAGTGTTTACCATTATTCAAGTCCTCCTTTCACTTATTTTATTGTCATTGTATCACTATAAAAGTAGCTTGTCAAGCAACAAATTAAAATTATTTTTATTATTGTTGCTTGACGCGCTATAATGTGTTATAATACCCTCGGGCTAATAAGAAAGGGGTTATATCATGTTTGATAATAATAGGCTTAAAAACCGTCGTTTAGATATGGGCTTGACATTAGAAGAGGTCGGAAATGTAGTCGGTATTACCCGCTCCGCTGTTCAGAAACACGAAAAGGGTATTATAAAAAATGTTTATACTTCTACCGTTGAGCTCTTTGCTAAAGCCTTGCGGTGCTCACCCGCCTATTTAATGAGTTGGACTGACGACCCCTCTATAGACATTAGCACCACAAACAACGATTTAACCCAAAAAGAAAAAAGACTTATTACGGCGTACCGCAACAAGCCGAATATGCAAGCCTCGATAGATAAGCTCCTCGATATTGAATGCGGCGGTAGTATTTCTGATGATATAACCGCCGCGCTTGAGGAAAAAGGGATAAGTATAAAATCAAAATAACAATGCCGCTCATCCTCGGCGGCGTTGTATATGTATTTACTATTTATTACACATAGGAGTTAATAATATGGGTATAAAATTAGAGTATAACGATAAAAAAGATATGTTTCGATACGTTGATACTCCTACTATTTCTCGTGATAAAAAAGGAAAAAGTATAATAGAAAATCCTACCGAATATATCGTACTCGATATAGAAACTACTGGTCTACTGTAATATTATAGAAATTTCCGCGTTGAAAATTAGTGGAGGTAAAATCGTAGATACTTTTACATCACTTGTTAAGCCGCTAAAATGGTATACTCTTAATGATGATAACGACGACTACGAGGACGGCGAATTTGTACCGCTCTCTAAATGCTCTAAATATTATTATGTAGACGAATTTATAACAGGGCTTACGGGAATAACGAACGATATTTTAGAGTCTGCACCAGAGCAAAAATATGTCATTCCGTTATTTCAAGATTTCATAGGAGAAAATACGCTCGTCGGTCATAATATAAATTTTGACATAAACTTTTTATATAATGCTTTTGTAATTGAAACTGGTATACCGCTTGTGAATAATTTTATAGATACTATGCGGCTTTCTCGTAAGCTGTTTAGCTCTTCCGAACGTCACAGCTTGCGTGATACCGCCTCCGCTTGTGATGTCGATTACAGCAATTCTCATAGAGCTATCGGTGATTGCCTTATAACCTATAATTGCTATATTAAAATGCAAAGTATAATCAATGATACTTACCATTCATTTGATGATTTTAGGAGCTTATTTTCAAAACACAGTAGAATTGATTATAAGAATATTACTCCCGCAACAAGTGATTTTGATACCGACAACCCCTTTTTCGGTAAAACTGTTGTTTTTACTGGTGCTATGTCTATTTCTCGTGTGGAGGCTATGCAAAAAGTTGTTAATATCGGAGGTCTTGTCGGCAACGGAATTACGAAAACTACGAATTATCTTGTTGTCGGCTCTCTTGATTTCGTAAAATCCATTAATGGCGGCAAGTCCGCTAAAATAATCAAAGCGGAAAAAATGATACTTAGCGGGTTAGAAATAAGCATCATTACAGAAAGCACGTTTTTAATTTTGCTTGAAAATAAATAAAAAACGCCCTCTCCCTAAACAGGAAAGAGCGAGGAGGTGAGCGCGTGAACGCTGTTATATATGCCCGTTATTCCTCGGATAAGCAAACCGAGCAGAGCATAGACGGGCAATTACGGTATTGTACTCAATACGCAAAGCAACAGGGCTATAAAATCGTAGGTAGTTATATAGATAGGGCTATAAGCGGCACGAGCGACAACCGCCCAGAGTTCCAACAAATGATAGCCGATAGTGCAAGCAAGCAATTTTCGTATGTTATAGTCTGGAAATTAGATAGGTTCGCACGGAACCGCTACGACTCGGCTATTTATAAAAACAAGCTCAAAAAGAACGGAGTTAAGGTTCTTTCGGCTACAGAGGGTATTGGAGAGGGCGACGAGTCAATTATACTCGAGGCTGTCCTCGAGGCTATGGCGGAAACATACTCCCGCCAGCTTTCACAAAACGTTCTCCGCGGCTTGCACGAGTCCGCTCTAAAGGGAAATAGCACAGGCGGAACCGTCCCGCTCGGATATAAGCTTGACGGCGGATTTCAAAGTAACGGGAAAATTAAAGGAAAACGGCTTACGATTGACGAGAATACCGCGCATATAGTAAAGCTCATATTTTCCCGCTACGCCGCGGGAGTATCAAAAACCGAAATAGCCCAGGAGTTAAACGGCAAAGGCTACACCACAAACCGAGGTACCCCGTTCACGGTCAACAGCTTTCGTACTATTCTCGAAAACCGTAAATATTTAGGTACCTACCATTACGGCGATATTAAGGTAGAGGGCGGTTGTCCCGCTCTCATTGATGAAACAATATTTAACCAATGCGTCGAGAGAGCAAAGCTAAACAAGCGAGCTCCCGCTCACAATAAAGCCGCTGTCGAGTATATATTAAATGGCAAACTATTTTGCGGACATTGTGGCTCCTCTATGGTAGGCGATAGCGGAACGGGTTGCCAGGGCGGCAAATACTTTTATTATTCTTGTGGAGCCCGAAAGAGAAAAGCTAATAGTTGCGACAAAAGACGCGAAAAAAAAGATTTTATAGAATGGTATATTGTTGAGCAAACTGTAAATTATGTTCTTTCGCCCGAGCGCATAGACTTTATAGCGGGTAGAGTTGTCGAGGAGTATAACAAAGAATTTTCAAACAGCGGAATTAAAGAGCTCGAAAAGCGGCTCTCGCACCTTGAAACGGAGTTCTCGCATTTAACCGACTCTCTTATAAATGCAAAGTCGCAACGAATGATTGACGCAATCAATAAGAAAGCCGAGGCAATGGAGCTACAAATAAGCGATACCGAGGACGAGCTCGCAAAGCTCCGCGTATGCTGTAACGCCCGCTTAACCGCTCCCGAGGTTGTAACCTGGTTAAAGAGCTTTTGTACTGGCGATTTAATGGATATGGATTTCCGCCGCCGTATTATCGAGGTACTCATAAATGCAATATACCTCTACGACGACAAAGTAGTTATTTATTTTAATGTCCGTGACGGTAAGCAAGTATCGTATATCGAAATGCTTGACGAAACCTCCGATATTTTTGATGGCTCCGAATGTTCGGATATTACGCGTAATGGCTCACCAAAGTTAAAGAGACCGTCGATTTTTATCGGCGGTTTACAAATCAGAAACAACTGAAAAGGAGATTCGAACTCCACCGTCCATGCGCGGCGGGTTGCCGCAGGCAGAGCCGCGCGGACATACAATCGGCAGTCGCGGCAGCGAAGCTGCCGAATCTCCGATAACTCACCAAAGTTAAAGAGACCGTCGATTTTTATCGGCGGTTTTTCAAATCGGGCAAATGATGTATCCTTCGGGAATGATGTGCGCTGCGGCGCATAAGGTTCAAACATACACCATTCGGCGAAGCCGTACATCATTCCGGCGCAAGCCGGTACATCATATCAGCGTAAGCTGATACATACGGGAACCTTTTGGGGTATTATTGCGTTATAGGAATAGGGAAGGGGAGTGAAAGCGTGCGGGAAAGCGAGTTGGTAGTCAGGGCGAAGCTCGGCGACAGGGAAGCGCTCGAAACAGTCATAAAGAACAGATATGACGATATCTACCGTTTTCTCGCGAGGCGTATGGGAGACTGCGCCGCCGCCGAGGATGTGAACCAGGAAACCTTTTTGCGCTTTATCGACGCCCTTCCCTTGTACCGCGAGCAGGGCAAGCTCGGCAGCTTTCTTTTTACGCTCGCCGTAAACGCGTGCAACGACTGGTACCGCAAGGCGCGTCCGTATGATGAGCTTGACGAAAAGATTGCAGCCAAAGACATAATATCCGGCATATCGGAAAAGGAAGAAACGGCTCTTGCGGTCAGACGGGCGATATCGGCGCTGCCGGACGGGCAGAAAAACGCCGTGCTTTTGTTTTACTATCACGGCATGCGAATACGGCAAATCGCCGAAATCACCAATACGCCCGTCGCGACGGTAAAAACGCGCCTGTTCAGGGCAAAAAAAGCAATGAAAGAAATTTTGGAAAAGGAGGAAGCGGTTTGAAAGACGCTCAATTCAGAAATAAACTTGATAAATACACGGTTGCGCCGCCCGATGAAACGGTTAAAAAACGTTTTTTTGAAGATTTATCGACCGTACAAATAAGAAAAAGCGTGCCGCAGTTCAGCCTTTCGCGGTTTATGGTGTCGCAGCTTAAAATGACGCGCGTATCCTTCTGGTTGTTTTGCGCCGCTTATATGGCGTTTGTGGCAGTCTTTGCGTCAGTCTCCTCATACGAACAGCCGGTTTTTCTGCTGTGCGCCGCCACGCCGTTTTTGATTGTTTCGGCGATACCGGTTGTGTTCGGAAACAACCTGCCGCCGATGCTTGAGCTCGAAAGCTCCTGTCTGTACAGACCAAACAGAGTAATGGCGGCAAGGCTTCTGCTGTGCGGTATTATTGACTTAACGGCGGTGACGGCGGCCGGCGCGTTCTGCGCTTACTTCGGGAGCGGGAATGTCTTTAAGGTTCTGATGTTGGGATTTTTGTCCTTTACGGCTTCCGCCTTTATAACGCTGACAGTCTGCGTCTTTTCAAAAGCGCAGTCGGCAGTTCTTATCAACGCGGGAATATTCGGCGCCCTCGCGGCGCTGATAACAGCCGGCGACGACGCGAAGCGCGTCATTATAACCGCGAAACCCGCGGTGCTGCTCGGCTTTTTAGCGTTCTTTATAGTGCTTCTCGCGTTTTCGGTGCGCCTTGTGCTCAGGAATTACAGCTTTGAAAGGATTGATATGATTGGAAATAAGATTTGACGGTATCACAAAAAAGTACGGCGCGGTAACTGCCGTTGACAATGTAAACGTTGCTCTAAGTAACGGCGTCTGCGCCCTATTAGGCGCGAACGGCTCGGGAAAAACGACATTGATGCGAATACTCGCCGACGTGCTTCGGCCGAGCGCGGGCAGCGTTTCCCTTGACGGGCGCGACATCCGTATCCTTGACGGGGAGTACAGAAATCTGCTCGGCTATCTGCCGCAGAATTTCGGGTATTACAAGGATTTCAAGGCAATTGACTTTCTGCTTTATATGTGTTCGCTCAAAGGGATTGACGGACGGTTCGCGAAAGAGCGCAGTGAAAAAATCCTTGAATACGTCGATTTGAAAAAACATAAAAACCGGAAAATAAAAACCTTTTCGGGCGGTATGCGCCAGCGGCTCGGTATCGCTCAGGCGCTTCTCAACGATCCGGTCATCCTTATTCTTGACGAACCGACGGCGGGGCTTGACCCGAAGGAAAGAATTCGTTTCAGAAACCTGATGAGCGAAATATCAAAGGAAAAAATCATCGTGTACGCCACGCACATCGTTTCGGACGTTTCCTTCCTCGCCGACCGCGTCCTCGTTATGAAGGAGGGAAAAATTATTGCCGACGGCTCGCCGGGCGACCTGCTCGCGGCTGTAAAGAATATGGTATGGCTGCTTGAAACAGGGCGCGAAGCGCTGAAGGACCTGCAATCGGATTATACTGTCGGAAGCGTGTCGCCGCTTGAAAACGGGAACGTGTCGGTCAGGATTATATCAAAAGAAAAGCCCGCTTTGACGGCAGAGGAGACGAAGCCGGAGCTTGACGACGTTTATTTATATTATTTCGGGGAGGTGTCGCGTCATGATGACGACGGTAAAGTATGAGCTTAAAAAAATATTCCAGAACAGGATATTTATCGCCGTATTCGTGCTTGCGTTCGCCGCCGTGACCGCTTTTACGCTTCACTCTCTGAACATGTACGCGAAAGGCAACGTCGCCGGACCGTCCCTGACG
>CAZQXZ010000123.1:0-6297 GCA_964597515.1 uncultured Eubacteriales bacterium
GTTTCTGGTATTTGGAGAGCCTTAAAAAATATGCCTCCTCCTTCGCGGGGCGCACCTCGCTGCCGCATTCGGGGCATTTGCCGTCCGTAAGCTGCGGGCTTGTATAAAAGCTTTCGCATGGGACGCAGTACATACCCTCGTACTCGCCCTTATAAATATCGCCGCTCTCGTAGAGCCGTTTAAAAATGTTCTGCACGGCTTTTACATGATAATCATCAGTGGTTCGGATAAACTTGTCGTATGAGGCGCCGAGCAAATCGCAGATTTCTTTGATTTCATTCGCAATCTTATCCACATACTCGTTAGGCGAGCAGCCCGCGTTTTTAGCGCACTCCTCAATTTTCTGACCGTGCTCGTCCGTCCCCGTAAGGAAGAAAACGTCAAAGCCCTGCATTCGCCTGAACCTCGCTATCGCGTCCGTAAGAACGATTTCATACGAATTGCCGATATGCGGTTTTTTTGAGGTGTAGGCGATAGCGGTAGTGATGTAATAGGGCTTTTTTTCCATGACCTTAACTCCTTTTCAGATATTACTTTATAAGTTGCAAGTTGCAAGTTGGAAGTGGTAAGTTTTGGGAGGACTGCGTCCTCACCTGATTATATGGGGTGCGGGGCATTGCCCCGCCATTAACTTGCAACTTGCAACTTCCAACTTGCAACTTAAACGCTGTGGGTAAGATTTTGAAGTAAAGCTAATTATATCACTACTCTGCCGACAATTCAATCCTTTGTTTCCCGTACTTCTCGGTTTCGGCTGTGACGGTGATTTTTCCTTTACCGCCGTTTGTTCTCAGCCAGAACGCCCTCGCCCCGCCTATGAGCGGGAAAGAGGACGGTCCTATGAGCGCAGCCGGTCCTTTTACGCTTATCTTTACACTGGTGTCCGCAAACGGAATTCTGTTGCCGTTCTGGTCGCGTTCGATAAGCTCGACGCGCGTGACGTCGTATGTGTCACATTCTTTCAGAACGGAGCTGTCGGCTTTTATATCGAGATAAGTTTTACTCACCGCCGTTTTTGTAACAGTTTTTACAAGAGCGCCGTTTTTATACCCCTCAAAGGTATATGTAACCTGCGTCCCGCCCCAATTGGCGATATATTTGGTCACGATGTCGTATATCTGCGAGAATTTCATACGCCCGTTTATATAGGCGGCGACTATTTTCAGTATATTTATGGGAGGCAACGAAAAGCCGTATGTGAACGCCGCCACAAGGGCATCCGTTAAAAGCGCGGCTGTTTTTTCGTCGAGCTTTTCAACCGAAACGAGGGCGTCGCCTATAAAATTGGACGCGAGAACGGGCGGGTGGGGGAGATGCGGGAACATTTTTCTGTCGGGGTATGCCGTACTCGTATATTTTCCGTTTTTATACAGCTTCACATAATCGCAGTTGGTAAATACCCAGACGTTGCCGAGCTGCGCGCCCGGATGTTCGCCTATGTCCATGGTCGAAAGAACCTCCATAACCGGAGTTTTATCCTGCTGTGACGAGTACGCTGCCGCCGCCTGCTTGGGGATACGGAACATATCCGATACGCCGTGATAGCAGATTTTGTCGCCCGAGCCGAAGTCCTTGTGCGTGTTATAGTCGGACATACACCAGCCCGTAACGCCCGATATGCGGCTGTTTGCGAACGCTTTATTGAGGACCCTCGCGTGGCGCAGCGCGTGCTCAGTCCTTATCTGCTCGCGGTCAAAGGATTTTGTCGGATACATATGTCCGTTAAACTCCGTCACCATATACGGCGCCCGAAATCCGGCGACTACGGCGGCGGGGAGCAGCGTCAGTCTTTTGCCCGAATGGGTGAAATCGTTATATGTGTAAACGTCCTCAAGCAGATGGGTTCTCGGCATATTGCGCACGCCGCCCGTCTGACGCGTATCGTCAAGCGTTCTCGCTATGCTGTTTGTAATTTCATAAAGCTCGTCGCAGTCCGCGCCTTCGTTTATACGCACTCCCCAAAGGATTACGCTCGGATGGTTTCTGTCGCGCAGCACCATTCTTTTTACGTTGTCTATACAGTTTTCACGCCATTCGCCCTCGCCTATGAACTGCCAGCCGGGCATTTCGGTAAATACTAAAAGCCCTGTTTCGTCGCATCTGTCAAGAAAGTGGACGGAATTCGGATAATGCGAGGTGCGGACAAGATTTACGCCGAGCGTAAATTTGAGAAAATCGGCGTCCGCCGCCTGTGCGGATTTGGGCATCGCGTAACCGGTATACGGATAGCTTTGGTGCCTGTTAAGCCCGAATAATTTTATTTTTTTACCGTTGAGGTAAAACCCGTCCCTCTTGAAGCTGCATTCGCGAAAACCGAAGCGGACTGTTTTTTCATCGTCCCCGAATATCACTTTAAGCGTATAAAGCTTTGGGTTTTCCGTGTCCCATAAAGCAACGCCGCCGATACGCCATTTCAATTTCAGGGTTTTAGCGGAAAATGTGGATTTGTTTTCATATATAACGCTTTCGCCGTCATAAAGGACGACCCTTACGTCTCCTGCGGCGCTGTGTGAAAACTCAACGTCTGTTTCAATGAGTTTTTTGTTATTCAAGACGTCCTTTGTACGCACGAATACGCTTTCAATATAAACCTCGCTTACCTCCTCAAGCCAGACCTCACGGTATATGCCGCCGTAAACAAGATAGTCCACGACGTTGCCGAAAGGAGGAATTTCCTGCCTTTCGCCGGAGTCGAGCATAACGGCGATAAGGTTGTCGCCGTCCCTTACATACCGTGTTATATCAAAGCAAAACGGCGTGTATCCGCCCTTATGCCTGCCCGCAAAGAGCCCGTTCACAAAAACACGCGAATAATTGGCGGCGCCCTCAAAGTGAAGCAGATACCGCTTGCCGGGCTTGACGCCGCCCTCAATGTCAAAGCGCTTGCGGTAGCAGCTTACGAACTGATAGGATTTTTCGTCAAAGTAGTTATAGGGCAGCTCTAAGTTAGTATGCGGGATATCAACGGTGACAAAGCCGTCCTCGGGAAAGCCTTCTTTTACCATTTCCTCAGAGTATTCGGGAAGGTATTTCCATCCGAAATTTAATGGATATGTATGTCGCATTAGCTCACTTCCTTTTTTTATATTTATACTATTATATATTGTGCGTTTTTCGGCAAGTATTTTTCGCTAAATGAGTTTTATAAGCTCGTCTTTGGTGTTCTCGCATTCGCCCTCTATAACGGCGTCAAGAAGCATTTCGAGCTTTTCGCCTATCCCGGAGCCTGTATAACCTTTTTTCGCGACGTCGTTTCCGCTGACGGCGAGGTCCTCTATCCTATAGCATTTATTTTCGGATATAATCACGTTAAGATACTTTTCGGCTTTCGCCCTTTGCTCTGACACGTCACAAAAGGAGGGCGAGAGCGCGCCCCTGTCCGCCGTTTTTATTTTAAGAAGCATTAAAAGCTCGTCGGGGCTTACTTTTTTGAGCATCCGTCTGACCTCGGTTTCAGTCGCCGGAATTTCAAAGTCGTGCAGGGAAACAAGCTTTGTGACGGTGAGCGCCGTTTTTTTGTCAGATTTCAGGCGGGCGAGTATTTTTTCCGCAAGGGCGGCGCTCTCCTGCGCGTGATTGATAAAGGTGCTGTCGCCGTTTTCGTCTATTCCGGCAGTCGGCGCCTTGCCGAGGTCGTGCAGCAGCATAGTAAGGCGCAGCTCCTTTTGCGGCTCTATGCCGTCCACGGTGCGGCAGATATGCTCCCAGACGTCATAGCAGTGCTTTTCGCCGCATTGCTTTTGACCTATTACGGGCAGGATTTCAGGGATAAAGACCCCCAAAACGTCGCCGTATTCCAAAAGCACGCGTCCGGCGTATTTGCCCGTGAGCAGCTTGTTAAGCTCCGAAAAAAGGCGCTGTGCCGCGATATTTTTTAAAAGCCCTTTGTTTTTATGAATGCCGTCGGAGGTGTTTTTTTCAATCTCAAAGCCGAGAACGCCGGCGAACCGCAAAGCGCGCATTATCCGCAGGGCGTCCTCTGAAAAGCGGGCGTCGGGACAGCCTACCGTTCTGATGATTTTATTATTTAAATCGGAAAGCGAGCCGAATTCGTCAATAAGTCCTTTATTGGGGCTGTACGCCATCGCGTTTACGGTAAAATCCCTGCGGCTCAAATCGAGAAAAAGCTCGTTTGTGAATGTGACGCTGTCGGGACGGCGGTTGTCCGAATAGTTGCCGTCAAGACGGTAAGTGGTGATTTCAACGGCTTTTTTTGAAATAACGACGGCTAAGGTTCCGTGCCTTATACCTAAGTCAACAATTTTATAATCCGAAAACAGCCGCCTTGTGTCCTCGGGCAGCGCGTTTGTCGTCACGTCCCAATCGACCGGAGCGATGCCCATAACGCTGTCCCGCACGCATCCTCCGACGACGAACGCCTCAAAGCCGCCGCGCTTGAAGCGCGACAGAATGTTTTGGATATACAAAGGAACGGCTATTTCCAAAATAAAACCCCCGTCCGGCAAGCGCGTGAAAACATCTTTATTATAATACCGTCCAATTCATAGTGTCAACCAAAAAAGACTCTTAATAAATATAATAGTTCTAATGGTTACAAACGTGGAATATTTATTGAAATAAAGAGTCAAATTGTAATAAATAAGACTCCAAAAGTTACAGTTTGTAACTTTTTGCACTTTTCACAAAAAAATAAGAGGAAGAAGGGGCGAAAAAGCGGCGGTATACAAGAATGAGGTTGTTTTTGGCATTTTGGAGCTTGTTTATTTGTGCAAAGTTCACAGTTTTTGTTTTTGCAATTATTTGACAAGTTCAAAAAGGTTGCTATAATACGAAGCGCCGCATAGGTAAAAAGGTTTTTTGAGCTCTTGTTTTGCTTCTTTATGCCGTGTCAGGCGGCGCGAAAAGTTAAATTCAAAGAGAGCGAAAAGCCCAATACGGTGAACTGCCGGACGGCACGGACGCCGTTTACTGAGGAGATAGTAATGTCAGACAAAAACTCCGGCGAACTGTTTACGGTAAATCCGCTGAAAAGAATATTTCTTTTAGCTTTGGCCGTTTCCTTCCTTTTTTCGGTAACAGCATTCGCCGCGGCCTCGCCCGTATATGATATTGAGATTATAGACGGCGGCGAGGTCACAACAGTTTCGACTTACAAAACAGAAACAGAGGAAATATTGAAACAGGCGGGAATATCCCTGTTCGAGGGCGACGAAGTCGAAGACAGCGAGTTTACCGCGGACGGCGGTACAATAACAATCAACCGAGGCGTCAAGGTGACCGTCGTTTCGGCTGACGATGAAACAACGGTCATCAACATTTACGGCACGGTCGCCGAAGCCCTCTATAAAGCCGGAGCTTCGTATACGCTTAAAAACGCGATAAATTACACGCTTGACGAACGGCTCTTTGACGGGATGGTTATCAAGGTTTACAACAAATACTCCGTAACCGTCAAATGTGACGGCGAGGAGAAAACAGGCGTAATAGCGGGCAAGACGGTAGAGGACGCGGTAAAGGAATTCGGAATAAGCCTCGGCGAAGACGATTTCACCATTCCGGGACTGACCGAAAAGCTTATCGATAAAATGAGCGTAGAGGTATTCAGGATTACTAAAAAAACCGAAACCAGGACAGAAACCGTTTACCGCGACACGGTAACGAAAAATTCTTCCGAGCTGTATGTCGGGAACACGAAGGTGCAGACCGCCGGCAATAACGGTCAGAAGAAAGTAACCTACGAATGCGTTTATATTAACGGCGAGCTTGCCGGTAAAACTGCCGTTAAAGAGGTAGTAATAAAAGAAGCGGTTGATAAAGTCGTATTAAAGGGTACGAAGAAGGCTGTGGATTTGTCGTCTGATTTCAATGTCAGCGCGAAAAACGCCATAAGCGAGATGGCAGTGCCTTCATATGTTACGATAGGCTCAAACGGGCTTCCGGTAAATTACAAAAAAAGCATAAAAGCAAAAGCCACGGCTTACTGTGAGCCGGGCGGAAAAACCTCTACGGGCAAACGCGCCCAGACCGGATATATCGCGGTTGACCCGAAGGAAATCCCATACGGCACCGAGATGTATATCGTTTCGGCGGACGGAAGGTACGTTTACGGTTACTGCATAGCCGCCGATACGGGCGGGTTTATACACAGCGTTGACTGGACGGTCGATTTGTATATGAACTCAAATAGGCAGTGTATTAACTGGGGCAGGCGCGATATCATCATTTATTTCTTATAAAAATTGACAGGAACTCCCGCACTTTTTTGTGCGGGAGTCTTTTGATTTAAGGCGGCGGGAGTCGAACCCAATACGGTTTTGAAAGCCGTCTTTCCGCCAA
>CAZQXZ010000124.1:0-6183 GCA_964597515.1 uncultured Eubacteriales bacterium
GCCTATACCCTTTACGGCTACTGTTTCGCCGTTTGATACTGCCTTCTTAAACAGGGCGTAGGGGTCTCCCCCGACAAGCTTTTCATCTCTGTAAAAGGAGAGCTGCGGACCGCATATCGGACAGGCGTTTGTCTGAGCGTGGAAACGGCGGTCAAGCTCATTATCATATTCCGCCGTACAGTCGGAGCACATATCAAACACGCCCATAGAGGTGTTTTCGCGGTCATACGGAACGTCTCTGATCACCGTAAAGCGCGGACCGCAAACCGCGCAGCTCGTAAAAGCGTAGTTATAGCGCAGATTATCCTTGTCGTTTATATCCCTTTCGCAGCCGGCGCACATTCCTATATCGGGTGAAATAAACGCATCGGGGGTTCCGTAACTGCTTTTATGGATGTTAAAAGATTTTTCGCCCAAGGGCGGCATCTCTTTTTTTGAGATTTCACTTATACTGGCGGGAGAGTGCGCTTCTGTTTTTAGCCTTGAAATAAACAGCGAGCAATTCTCCTTTTCGCCCTCTATTTCGACCAAAGCGCCGCCCGCGGTATTCCTTACGAAACCGCCGAGCGAAAGCCCTTGCGCCAGACGGAACACAAACGGGCGAAAGCCCACGCCCTGCACTATCCCCTTTATCTCAATACTGTACCTTGTCATCAAGCTTTTTCTCTCTGTACTTTTCATTTATATAACCGGTTACACCCTTGGCATCGTATATACCGCAAGCTTTTCCGACCTCGATAATATCTGCTTTCGGGTTTATCTTCAAAACGTTTCTTTTCATATTTTCAACGTCAACTCCGACATACTCCGCCAAATCGGTTTTTGTTATTACAACGGCATCGGTTTTCAGCATTGCCGGAGGGTATTTCAGCGGCTTATCCTCGCCCTCGGACACGCTCAATACGACTATTCTCAAATCCTCGCCTAAATCGAATGATATCGGACATACAAGGTTTCCCACATTTTCAATTATTAAAAGCTCTGTTTTATCGGCGATGAGCCGCCTATATTCCCGCTCTATCATAGAGGCGTCAAGATGGCACCCGCCGCCCGTGTTTATTTGCAGCGCTTTTACTCCTGTTTTTCTTATACGCTCGGCGTCGTTCTCCGTTTCAAGGTCGCCCTCTATAACGGCGGTTTCATACTTTTTTGAGAGCGCGGGAAGAATACATTCAAGCAAAGTCGTTTTTCCCGACCCGGGCGAACCCATGATATTTATGACAAAAACGCCTTTTTCCTTAAAGCGCTCCCGATTTCTCGCCGCTATGTCGCCGTTGCTCTCGGTTAAGTTCTTTTTTATTTCTATTTCAGACATAATATACTCCTTATTTTTATTGTGTTTCGCATTCAATGCTTTCTAAAACCGCGTCCTCGCCCTTCGATACCTTAAAAAACACGCAGCCGCATTGCGGACAGGCAAAAGGGAAATCCTCCGGCTCATATTCAAATGCGCAGTCCTCGCACCTCGCGGCGACCGGAATCTCCCTGATTATCAGATTAGCCCCTTTTAACAGCCCTTCCTGCGTCATCGCTGAAAAGGCAAAGGAAAGGGCGTCGGGCATTACATTGGCCAGTTTGCCCACCGATACCGTCACGCTGATAACTTTTAGCGCGCCATTTTCAAGAGCGGTTTTTCGAGCTGTTTCAAGCAGTCCGTTCATCAACGACGCTTCGTGCATAACAATTCTCCCCTCCCTGTTATATTTTGTAATATTAGTCCTTTGTTTTTGAAAAGTCAATGTAGCTTTCTCTATATTTTCGGTATAAAAACACCGTTTAAATGTTTAAATCGCCCAACCTTGTTATAGTGTTTTTTTTGCCGTTTATTTGAATGTTTTCGCTGTGATTTGTCCAAAATAACTAAAAGCGAACAGAAAAGAGGTGCCGTTATGAAAATCGGCGTTATTAAAGGCCTTTATTATTATGAATACGGCGATTTATGGACACGTTTCTTAAACGGATTAGGTCACGAATGTATAATTTCCGAAAACGGCGAGTCCCCTTTCTGCGAATGCGGCGACGGGACATGCCTGCCCGTAAAGGCGTATTATAAGCGCGCCAAGGGGCTTTTGGACGCCGGCGTTGACTGCCTGTTTTCACCGAAAATCATAAAATGCGGGAAAAACAGCTTCACCTGCCCTAAGGTCATAGGGATTAACGATATGCTTAAAGCGTCGCTGCGCCCGCGTGTAAAAGTAGTTTCCCCCGAGTTTTCGGGAGACTTCAAATCGTTTTTCGCAAGCGCGGGGCTGTCGCTTTGCGCGGACGCCAAAAAAATCAGGGAGGCGACCGCCGAAACACTGTTGTACAGGGACGCTAAAATTACCCTCGTTTCGACCGCCGGTACGGAAAATCCGAACGGCGGCTGTGAATATTCTGTTTGCCTTTTAGGGCATAAATATATTGTCGGGGACTCCTTTATAAATATGGATATCAAAAACAGACTCAAAAAACTCGGCATACGTTCTATCACCTCAAACAGCTTTGACAACGGCTTTCTGTCTTCGGCGGCGCAGCGCTCCGTGAAAACCGCGCCGTTCTGGATTACGGGACGGCAGGCTTTGGGACTTTCTGCCCTTTCGGAGTCACAAACGGTGGAAACCGACGGATATATATACATTACCGCGTTCGGCTGCGGACCCGACTCCTTTATCGCGCCGCTTACAAAGAAATATATACGGGATATGAGCGGCAAGCCGTTTATGGAGATATCCTTTGACGAGCACACGGCGGGAAGCGGGCTTGATACGCGGCTCGAAGCTTTCGCGGATATGCTCAAAGAGAGGGTGTCTGTATGATTTTTACGTTTCCGAACCTCGGTAATATGTCCGTATTGCTTTCGGTTTTAATGCGCGAATGGAATATACCGTTCATTATGCCGCCGAAAACCACGCGGGAAACCGTTTCGCTCGGCGGCAGATACGCCCCGCCGGACGCATGCCTGCCTATGAAAATAGTCCTCGGAAATTTTTTGGAGGGATATCAGGCGGGCGCGGACACAGCCGTGTTCCTCGGCGGCGGCGGACCGTGCCTGTTCGGATGCTTTTCAGAAATGATAAGGCTCTCGCTTGAAGAAAACTCCATACCTCTAAATATACTGCGTATAGAAACCGATAAGCAGGGCGCCGCAGACGCTTTTAACCTTATCAAAAAAATATCGGGCAAAAGCCTTTCTTCAATTATATCGCCTCTGGGCGAGGGCGCGCGCGGCTGCGGCTTGCTCGACAGGCTCGAAAGCCGCTTTCTGATGATAAGGGCCACAATAGAGGACGAAAAAACGAGGAAGGCGTTCGCCTCCTTTGAGGACGGGGTGTTTTCTCTCCTAAAAAACGCCAAAAGCTTTACGGAGCTTACGGCTCTGATGGACGCCGCCCTTAAAAAAGCGGACTCTTTTATGGGGACAAGGCAAAATATACTCGCCGTCGGAATTGTCGGCGATATATACACGACTATCGACGGCGACGCAAACTTAAATCTCCAAAAACTGCTTGCGGATATGGGCGTTTACAGCGAACGCTCCATGACCATAAGCAAGTGGTTCAAGGGAAAGCTCCCGCTGTCCCCTTTCGGCTGGAGATGGTATTCTAAGCCTTATATCGCGAAAAATATAGGGGGGTTCGCGAGGCAGACCGTCGGCTGCGCCGCGATGTGGGCGCGTTCGGCGGACGGTATAATCCAAATTCACCCTCTCAACTGTATGCCGGAAACAGTCGCCAAGACTGTGTTGTGCGAAATGTCACAGGAGCTCGGCGTCCCGTTTCTTTCCCTCGCGCTCGACGAGCTTTCGGGAGAGCTGGGCTACATCACGCGCATAGAAGCTTTTTACGACTTATTGGAGGCGAAGGTTAAGAATGAAAAACTGCTGGCTCGGTATTGACGTAGGCTCCGTAAGCACGAAGCTCGTGATTATGGGGGACGATAAAAATATTATAAATAAGGTGTACCTTAAAACTGAAAGCTCGCCGATGAAAAGCGTACTGAAAGGTTATAGCGCCCTTTTTGCCGATATCAACAAAGAGTTAAAGGTTTGCGGCGCGGGAGCCACGGGAAGCGGCAGGCGTATAGCCGCGGCTATGACGGGCGCCGACGCGGTTAAAAACGAAATAACGGCTCACGCGGCGGCGGCGCTTGAGGTTGAGCGCAATGTCCGCACCGTGCTTGAAATCGGAGGGCAGGACTCGAAAATCATCCTTCTCAAAGACGGCGCCGTGCGCGACTTCAATATGAATACCGTATGCGCCGCGGGTACCGGCTCGTTTCTTGACAGGCAGGCGTCAAGGCTCGGCATATCGGTGTCCGATATAGGCGGTCTTTGTGAAAAATCGGAAAATCCCGTTAAAATCGCGGGCAAGTGCGCCGTGTTCGCCGAGTCTGATATGGTTCACCGCCAGCAGGAGGGCTGCAAGACAGAGGATATTCTCGCGGGGCTTTGCGACGCGCTTGTGCGCGGTTATCTGAACAACCTCGCGAGCGGCAAGAAAATACTTGAACCCGTTTTGTTTCAAGGGGGGGTCGCCGCCAACACGGGAATACGGCGCGCCTTTGAAAAGGCTCTCGGCATGACGGTAACGGTACCCGAGCAGTACGACGTTATGGGCGCGTGGGGCGCGGCTGTCATAGCCCGAAGGACAGTAAGGCAAAACGGAGGGGCGTCCTTATACCGCGGGATGCAAAGCGAGCTCGATAACTGGGAGATGAAAAGCGTCCCGTGCGGCGGCTGCGCCAACTCGTGCGTAATCGTTTCAATGCTAAATAACGGAACAGAAACGGCAAAATGGGGCGGGAGGTGCTTGTAAAACATCTTTTTGCGGATTAAAATATAAAGGTAAAAAAACGTAAAAAAATTCTTGACATACTGTTTATGATATGCTAATATAGCGTTTAGGTTAGGGGGGTTATAAGGTTGAAATACGTTCTGAAAAACGCTTTGATTTTCCTTCACGGTGAATTCAGGAAAAGTGATGTTTTTATCGACGGCGGCATTATTTCAGATATTTCCCCGACTCTTCCCCCGATTTCAGGCAGTACCGTTTATGATTTCAGTAATTGTTTTATCTTTCCCGGTCTCTTGGACGTTCACGTTCATCTAAGAGAGCCGGGTTTTTCATATAAGGAAACGATTGAAAGCGGCACGCTCGCCGCGGCGAGCGGCGGCTTTACGGGCGTATGCGCGATGCCCAACCTCTCTTTGGTGCCCGACTGTCTTGACAATCTGCGCGTCCAGCTTGCGCTTATTGAGAAAACCGCCAATATCGGCGTTTACCCGCTCGGCTCGGTTTCGGTTTCGCAGGAGGGTAAAAAGCTCTCGGATATGGAGAGTATGGCTCCTTATGTCGCCGGCTTTTCAGACGACGGAAAAGGCGTGAACAACGAAGAGCTGATGCTCGCGGCTATGAAAACCGCGAAACGGCTTCACAAGCCCATATCCGCCCACTGCGAGGACTTGTCATACGGCGGCGCGGGGCATATAAACGACTGTGAGTTCGCGGTAAAGCACGGGCTTAAAGGCATATCCTCCGAAAGCGAATGGAGAGCCCTCGAAAAGGATATAGCGCTTCTGAAAAAAACCGATTGCGCCTATCATGTCTGCCACGTTTCAACAAAGGAGAGCGTCGCCCTTATCAGAAACGCTAAAAAAGAGGGGCTGAATATCTCGGCGGAGACCGCCCCGCACTATCTGTTTCTTGATGACAGCCTTCTTTCCGACAGCGGCTCATTTAAGATGAACCCACCTATAAGAGGCAAGCGGGACAGGGAGGCTCTGATAGAGGGCGTTAAGGACGGGACTGTTGATATGATAGCCACCGACCACGCTCCTCATTCCGCCGAGGAGAAGTCCAAAGGGCTGAAAGACAGCCTGATGGGCGTCTCCGGAATAGAAGCGTCGTTTTCTCTTTGCTATACGCGCCTTGTAAAAACGGGGCTGCTGTCGCTTAAAGAGCTGCTCGCGCTCATGCGTGAAAACCCGGGGCGAAGGTTTAACATAGGCACAGAGTTAGAAATAGGAGGTCTGGCCGACCTTTGCGTTTTCGACCTTGCGGCAAGTTATACAATAGACCCCAAAAACTTTATTTCCAAAGGCAAAAGCACTCCGTTTGCGGGGGAAAAGGTTTTTGCCAAATGCCTTATGACGGTATATAACGGGAGGATAATATGGAAGGACGGGCAAGAAAATTAGTGTTG
>CAZQXZ010000125.1:0-6142 GCA_964597515.1 uncultured Eubacteriales bacterium
AAGTCTCGCTTCGGTTCTTCGTTCGATGTGTTACGATGTTAGGGTGTGTGAGAAAGACGGCTCGGCGGTGTTGTCCGCTTTAGATACATTCACTCCGGATGTACTTATCATGGACGCGTTTTTACAGCATATCGACGCTCTCGGCGTGATTGAAAAGGTGAGGAAGCAATCCGCCTACGGAGGACCTTTGATTTTTGTTCTATCAAGTGTGGACAACCAGAATTTTGAAAAAGAGGTTTTGGCGACAGGAGCGGACTATTATTTTATCAAGCCCTTTGAACCCCACGTTCTCGCGGAAAGGATATTGCAGATGACCGGCTGGAAGCGCGTCTGCAAGGAAAATCAGCTTGTGTTCGCCAATAATGACAATCTTGAAATAATCGTGTCCGACATTATGCATCAGATAGGCGTTCCCGCCCACATCAAAGGCTATCAGTACCTGAGAGAAGCCATTATGCTTTCGGTAGCAAACACCGATATGCTGAACTCCGTCACAAAGCTTCTGTATCCTACGGTGGCAAAGAACTTCGCGACGACGTCCTCGCGCGTAGAGCGCGCCATCAGACACGCTATCGAGGTGGCGTGGGACAGAGGCGACGTGGATGTTTTAAGCTCGTATTTCGGATACACCATCCAGAACACGAGAGGGAAACCCACAAACTCCGAATTTATCGCGATGATCAGCGACAAACTCAGGCTCCGCCTCAAAGCGTCATAAATTTTGCAAATTAAGCGCCGCGGACTGTCACTCAATGACAGACCGCGGCGTTTTATCGATATTTTAATTTTTTCTAACACTTTTGAGTGCGGCTCATATTATATGGTAGAAAGGAGGGAATACCGTGAACCTTTTCTGCAATAACAACATTATCTGGATTATACTCATTGCTCTTGCCGTTATCTATCTTTTAAACAGGGACGACGAGGACTCCTGCAATCCTTGTCAGCCGCGCCCTAACCCCTGCGGCTGCTGCTAAGAGCAAAAAGCCCGAAGGGGCGCCCTTCGGGCTACATAAACGGCGACCGATTAGAATATTAAAAAAACCGCTGACTTTTTTATGTGTTTATGATAATATAAAAAAGTAAGCGGCGTTTTATATAAATTACGCAAAACGCGGCGATGTCACAGAATTGATGAAAAACCATTATACATTGGAAAAGGATGAGCGCAATGAAGAAAAAGAGGTTGTTTTCCCGTTCAAAAAGCGAACCGGACAGCTTAAATTCTACTGTAAACTCGTCCATGCAGACAGGTAAAGAAACAAAAAGCCGGTTAATAAGGCTTGCTTTGCTCTGTTTGGCGATTGCTCTTGTATTAACGGTTTCCCTGCTCTGCGGTCATTTTTCCGGTTTTTTTGAAAAGAAGCCGGCTGCGCCTATCGACGCCGCTAACACTGGCGGTTCTGACGCCGTGTCCGCCATAAACGCTAATCTTCCTTTATGGTACGCTCCGCAAAAGCTCGGCGTGCTGACAATGACATACGGCGGCGAGCCGGGCGCCGGTCAGTTGGGCGAGACAAATATTGTCGCGGATTTTCCCGCCGACACCAAAATAACCGATAACGTAAACGCGCGGTTTATAAATATTTCGGGTGACTTCATCGGAACATATTTCGATGTAAAAACCAATGATGTTTTCGACCTGAAACAGTTCATACGGGAAGCTATGGGCTTAAACGCAAACGCCGATATGGTTGTCGAGGAATACGGCGTAAACGAGGATTATGTAACATATACGCTGCTGCCTGAAAAAAAGAGCTATTATCTGAACAGGAAGACGATGGAGTACAAGCAGCTTCCGGTTTCGCTTTATGGAAAAGTTATGGATGTTTCAATAACCGATGATTACAGGTGTTTTTTGTTTTCCAAGATAAGAGGCGATACAGTGTATCACGACGTAATACTTATGGACGGTTCGGATTTAAGCTATCAGGTAGTGTCGGACGGATTTAACCCCTCGTTCGATACACGCTTTTCCGCTAACGAAAAATTTATTTGCTTTACCGTTTTTAAAGACGGTTTGTCACAGGGCGGCGATGAGACTGTATGGATTTTATATAACAGAGAGACTAAAAAGCATATCAGACAGACGGGCGACCTTATAAAATTTATCAATAATGACTCTCTTGCCGTGTTTTACATGGGAGACAATTTTAAGATTATAGATACACAGGATGGGACAGAGCTGTCCGATAAAAGCGCTGTCACGGGCTTGGACAGATATTATTTAAATGACAGGCTCGTAGACTTTGGTGAGTACAGGGTGAATATTTTCAGAAAAGATATCATCGACAATACCGAATTGGAATTGACCAAAAAAGAGGTAAAAACCTTTTGCGTCAGTAAGAACGGCAGGTATCTCTACACCTATTCGGACGGCGACGCCTATATAAGTTATATGGATATCGAAACGCTTGAAAGCGCCGAGTTACCCATTGACAGCGTGTTTGTAGAACAGGTTTCCGCCCTTAAAGAGAATAACAGGATCATTTATATCCTGTATGTGGACGAAACAATGACGCAAGCGCTGCTATGCTATTACACAATACCGTACGGAGATAAGAAGCCGCAGCCCATTACTCCGGACAACGGTCAGAATGCGAGCGGGAGAGAACAGATAGATTGGGATATAAGAGCGCACACGGCGCAGGAAACCATTGACACGTTTGATTATTTTTATCTTACTGCGTGTCAGCCATATTTCTACAATCCGTTAAATATCGGCGAAGATGTTATGAAAAACGACGATTTGCGCGGGCTTATAGAGCTTCTGAGGGAACTGCCGTATAAGGAGCGGGGAGGAGACCGATTCTCTGACAACAGCAAGATTTTTATATTCAGGGCAAGCGATCGGGATAATATGATATTTGAAACCATAGATATTGGCGTTACCGACAGCGGCAAGTACTATGCTTATTGTGAGTATACAAATATTTACTGTTATATTTCAAAGCAAACGTATAACCGTATATATGACATTTGCGGCAGGATGGTTGTTTTTCCGACCGAGCCTGCCGTGAAACCGGACAAGGGTTAATAACAGCAACGCGCAAGGGACAATTCGTCCTTTGTGCGTTTGCTTTTACGAATCTGCTCCCTGAGAGAAATCTATGATTTCGGCTGTTGTAAATCCGGCGCCGCCGTCCTCGTACATCTCTTTTTGCTTTTTAAAGTCTTCGTTCATAGGCGGAATTTCGTTCTGTTGTTTTTCCCCGCTGCCGCCACCAGTTCTTTTTTTCTTAATCTCTTTTTGTTTCTTGTTATGATTATCCATAACAAACCTCCGTAAATCTGGTTTTAAGGTCATTGAAAACCTTTTTTGTTTTCGCCGGTTGTTTTCTGATTTCTCTCTGCGTTCATCTGCGCTTCGTTGTTTTGCCTGTTTTGATTGTTTGCTTTCATTTCGCCGTTTTTGTTTTTCTTGTTCTTTTTATTATTTTTATCGTTTTTCATTTTTACCTCCGTCATTTCTTGATAATGTTAATATTTCCATAATTTAATAAAATATTAAATATTTATTTAAATAATTAAACCACCCGCGAAAAGGTGGTTTAATACGTATAAAACGCGAACGGTTTATTCCGATATTCCGGCGGGTTCGCTTTCCCGCAAGGCGAGGGCCTCGCGCCGTTCTTTAAGCTGGCGCTCCACCTCTGACTTGTGAGTTTTGTCGTCTTTAACGAAGCTGATAAAGAAAAGATACAAAAGCGCGCCGGTAATAGGTCCGAGCATAAACATCGGCCATTGGTATTTCGTGAAACGGTTGCTCTGCGGGAGACCATTGCTCCTTCTTATGCTGTCATAGCCCAGCTTTGTTAGTATCAGACCCTCAATAAGCGCGCTGACGCCGCCTTGCATTTTTGAAACAAAGTTCTGCATCGAGAACGACACGCCTTCGGTTCGGACGCCTGTTTTAAGCTCCACCTCGTCTACGGAGTCGCTCGTCAGGGCACGGTGGGCGATATCCATAAGAAATCCGGGCATATTCATAATCGAAAGCAGAATATTCATCACGATAAACTGCGGCAGAGAGTTGTAGCCGATAAAGTATGTGATAATTCTGACGGCAATCGCGGTGAATTGTGACAGAAGAAGAACGCGCTTCATTCCTCCGATTTTAGCGGCGACCTTATTTGCGAAAAGCGTTGCCGCGGTTCCGGGGATGCCGGACAGCAGCCCGGACAGGAACTCGGCTTGCTGACCGTTCATAAAAGTAACGCAGTTTTCAAAGAAATAGGCGTTCTGGACTCTCGGGCATAAGGAAAGCGAAAACCGCGCGGCGGAAATCAGAAGAAGCGTAGGGTTATGACGCAAGACGGTCAGCGATTTCAGCGTGCTTTTCTCCGGCTCGCCTCCCTCGATAAGCTCATGCATTTTGTACGCTCTCATTGAAAGCAGCTCGCCGAAAAGTCCGAATACGATACCGAAAATCATAAAAATTCTGATGTCGGGAACGCCAAAACCTATAAGCATAGACCGCAGCTGCTGAAACAGCCCGGCGACGGCTCCGCCCGCGCCCGCGCCTATAGAGACCCATTGGGCGACCCTGGCGCGCTCGGCGGAATGGGGACTCGACAGGGCGATCATTCCCCAAAGCCCGACGTCCTGAAACGAATAGAAGAAATCCCAGATAAAATAAAGGATTAATATGTAAAAAATTTTGCCGTTCTCGTTAAAGCTGACATTCATAAACATCAATGCGGAAAGCGCGCCGATAACAGGCGGGAGATAAAGCAGATACGGGCGCAGCTTCTGATAGGGGCGGTGTTTCTTCCTGTCGATATAAGCGCCGATAATCGGGTCGTTAATCGCGTCCCACGCGTAGCTTGCCGAAAAAATAAAGCCAACCTTTTGAGCGTTAATATGAAGTATGTTTACGCAAAAGTATCTGAGCCATCCGGAGACATAGGCATATGTGATGTTCTGTCCCGTCAGCCCGACAGCGTAATTCAGGATATTTCTGTTTGCTACATAGCCTTCGCCCTTTGTTGTTTTGTCAAACAAAAAGAAACCCACGGCATCCTCTCCCCGCGTTAATATAAAATCAGTCTATCATATATGCTGCGGTTATTCAATACATTTGGGTTGGCGGCAAAAATATATGTTTAAAAACTATTTTTGCTGTTGACAAAACCGTGCGTTAGGTTAGAATAAAACGGTAAAGGAGGTCTTGTAATTGAACAAAGATTCTCATATTCTTATGTATAAAAAACCCGCTGCCGTATGGACACAGACGTTACCTCTCGGAAACGGCAATCTCGGCGCATGCGTTTTCGGTAAAACGGACAGGGAAAAAATCTGCTTAAATCAGGATACAATATGGAGCGGCTATCCGCGAGATACCGTCAGAAAAGGCGCTTACGAGGGATTTTTAAAATCAAGAGACCTCGTTATGAAAGAGGAATATGCCAAAGCGCAGGAGGTTATCGAAAAGGAGTGTTCAAGCGTATGGAGCCAGGAATACATACCCTTCGGAAATATTTTAATTGATTTTAGCAAACCGCATAAAGCGTCCGGTTATATCAGAACCCTTGACCTTAGCACTGCCGTGTGCGGTATAAAATATGCCGCCGGCGGCGTCGAGTTTTCAAGAGAATGTTTCGTTACATATCCAAAAAATGTATTCGTATACAATTTTTCGGCCGGTGAAAAAGGAAAGATAAGCTTCAGCCTGAAATTTTCCTGTCCTGTAAAGCATACGGTTACCAATACGGACAGCTTTCTTATTCTTGACGGGAGATGCCCGTCGGACAGCCTCAGAAACCACATCGATTTCCCCGAAAGGGGTGAAATATACCCGAAGGAGCCAGAAAAAATGGGTGTAGGCTTCCGGGGAACCGTAACCGTTAAGGTAAAGGGCGGAAAACTTCGTTTTGTCAACAAAACGGCAGAGGTGACGGGCGCCGACAGCGCGACCGTATACTTTGCGTGTAAAACGTCGTTTAACGGATACGACAGGCATCCTGTCACACAGGGCAAGGAATATAAAAGCGCTTGCCTTGACGTTTTAAATGAAGCGGTCTCTATCTCTTACCCGGCGATAAAAGAAGAGCATATTGCGGATTACAAGCGCTATTATGACCGCGTTTCGCTGAATTTGGGTACAGATAAAAAAGAGGACATTCCCACCGATAAGAGGCTT
>CAZQXZ010000126.1:0-1258 GCA_964597515.1 uncultured Eubacteriales bacterium
ATAGCATCATAGGCAAGCGTGCCGTCATTGTTGAATATTACCGTCTGTGTGTTCTGCTTAACATTCATTTTTAATCCGGGCATAATATAGGCTGGTGTAATATCACAACCGAGGTAGGAAACAATTTTATCCCAAGTCCATACTTCCTTATAGGTCTTTTGAGGATCAAAATGAAGTAAGCAACCGGAGCCGGTGCCGGTAATAATATTCATAGTAGCTGTTTGAAAACGCGGGATGTAAGGAGCCTGGGAGGGCGCAGGATTTGGCGAGGTAGGCAAATTATCGCTTTCTGCGGAAGACGACTTAGCAGGAGAACTGGAAGAAGCTTTGTTGCCGTCAGTAGGATTGATGATGCTTGGCTTTTCGGTGCTTGATTGAGTAGAATTTTCCGGAATTAACGGTGATTTTGCTGAGTCAGGAAAAAATGCCGCCGCAAAAATAACCAAGGTGACGCAAATTGTAACTGTAGAAACAGAAATTAGCATACGCTTTCTGTTTGCTTTTTTTAGAGCCGCCTTATCCGCTTTTTCATAAATGGAGCCTTTATAAGCTTCACTGCTCTTCATAAATAAAACCATCCTTTTCAAGAATTTTTTTAAACATTGTTTTTCCCCTAAAGGCAAGGTTGTAAATTTGTTTTACGCTCTTTTTCATTATTTTTGAGATTTCCTCATAAGACATCTCATCAAAATAAAGTAAATATAAAACCTCACGATAATCCTTCGGGAGACTTAAAAGCGCTTTATTTATCATCTCTCTGTTTTCAGCTTGTTCAACATTACTGCTCATATTATCAGATGAAACAATTTCATCGAGAGCTTCAATCGAGACAAATGACGCTGACTTTTTTTGTCGAAAATGCTCCTTCGTTTTGTTGTGTGCAATTCCATATAAATAGGTTTTCAAAGACGATTTGAATTTATATCTTGTGGGATTAACAATCAGCTCAACAAAACAATCTTCTGATATATCCTCGGCAAGAGCCATATCGCCTATTCGACAGAAAATAAAACCAATAAGCCCCGTTTTATAAAGATTGATGATTTCATCGAACGCTTCCTTTTCACCCTTAATATAACGGCGGTAGCTACTTTCACCGTTATTCTCATACATTTACTTCACCCGCCTTCATAAGCTTAGTTGCACAGAAGAGCAATTTTACTCACTTATTTTTAATATAATCGGTCAGGATAATCCTATAGATACCGGGGTTACACTTCGAACTTAGGGGCAAATGCACACAAGGTTTAAACGGACT
>CAZQXZ010000126.1:1358-5765 GCA_964597515.1 uncultured Eubacteriales bacterium
TCTGTTTTATAATCATCTGATCGAAAGCGGAGTAAAAAAAGAACAGATTATCAATATCGCCTTATTGGAGTTAATCTATTAGAAACCCTTGGCTGACCGCGCGTAAAAAAGGAGCTGTATCTAAACGCTTAGATACAGCCCTTTTAATTACTGTCAGATCAGATTGCTTCTGTCCACATAATGCGTATGGAGCAGGTCATGGGAGATGTGCCCGTTGGGTACGCCGAGGAAATCCTTGTAGACCTCCTGAATAGACGGATTGTCGTGGGACTTGCGCAGCGTCTTGCTCTCGTCCTCATCGTAAATTGCCGCCATCCTCTTTGCTCTGACGTTTTCGTCCTCGCTTCTGGGCTGACCGCCGCCCGTAATGCATCCGCCCGGGCAGCCCATAACCTCGATAAAGTGGTAGGGCGAGGTTCCGCTTGCTATCTGTTTCAAAAGCGTTTTCGCGCCGGAAAGTCCGTTAGTTACGGCGATTTTTACATCCACGCCTTCAAGAAAGCTGTATTCAGGAAGAACGTTTTCAAACTTAATCGTCGCTTCCTTAATTTTTTCAAGCCCGACGATAGGAGCGACGTGCAGCCTGTCAAACGGCAGCTCCCTGCCTGTTACAAGCTCATAGACCGTGCGAAGCGCGGCCTCCATAACGCCGCCGGTTACGCCGAAAATATCCGCGGCGCCTGAGGAGAGTCCGAGCGGGGCGTCAAAATCAGCGTCCTCAAGATTATTGAAATCAATACCCGCCGTCTTTATCATATCGGCAAGCTCGCGCGTTGTAATAACGGCGTCCACGTTCGGGTTTCCGTCATTCATCATTTCCTCGCGGCTTATCTCAAATTTCTTCGCCGTGCAGGGCATAACGGATACGACAAACATATCCTTGGGATCTACGTTAATTTTTTGAGCGTAGTAGGATTTCGCCATCGCGCCGAGCATGGTGTGCGGCGATTTACAGGTGGAAAGATGCGCAAGCTGTTTCGCGAAATGGCTCTCGACATACCTGATCCAGCCCGGGCTGCACGAGGTAATCATCGGAAGCACGGCCTCGCCGCCCGTAAGGGCTTTTTTGACCCTGCCGAGGAACTCCGTTCCCTCTTCGATAATCGTAAGGTCGGCTGCCCAGTTTGTGTCAAAAACATCGTCAAAGCCGAGCGCTCTTAAAGAAGCGGCAAGCTTGCCAGTGGCGCGCGTTCCGGCACTATTGCCGAATTCCTCGGCAATAGCGACCCTGACGGCGGGGGCTACTTGTACGACGACTCTCTTTTTGGGGTCATTAAGCGCCTCCCAGACTCGGTTTGTACCGTCCGCTTCCCTAAGCGCGCCCACAGGGCATACAACGGTACACTGCCCGCAGTAGGAGCACGCGACATCATTTATCGGAAGCTGGAAAGCGGGCGCGACGACCGAATTAAAACCGCGGTTCTGAGTCGCGAGTACGCCTACTTCCTGAATTTCGTTGCACGCCGTCATACAGCGGCGGCAAAGTATGCATTTACCCGAATCGCGTACTATGGAAACGGACTCGTCAATTTTTCTGGATGAACGCGCTCCCTCAAACCGCGACATATCGACGCCCAATATCTTGCCGAGCCTTTGAAGCTCGCAGTTTTGGTTGCGGCTGCAAAACAGGCAGTTCATATCATGGTCGGATATGATAAGCTCAAAAAGGACTTTTCTCGCTTCTCTGACTTCATCGCTGTTTGTGAAAACATTCATACCCTCGACGGCTTTTACGATACAGGAGGCCTGAAGGTTTTTCCAGCCCTCAACCTCCACGACGCATATACGGCAGGAGCCGACGGCGTGGTCGATAGCGCCCGAATAGCAGAGCGTGGGAATAAAAATCCCGTTCTGCTTTGCGGCGTCGAGTATTGTGCTGCCGTCCTCGGCAACGCATTTTTTACCGTTAATTGTTAGATTTATCATTCAAATTACCTCCTGTCACAGCGCAGGCAGCGCATGGCTTCCGCGTGCGCGTCAAACTCATGAAGACCGAGATTACATTCACAGAAATTCGTCTTGCACTTTTCGGTCTCAATAAACTTAGGCGTATAGCGCTCATGGGGGACAATATCGCCCTCAATGTGATAATCGGTGATTTCGACGGCTTTACCCTTGTACAGCTCGCCTTTTCCGCCGAGATACTTATCGATTGCCGAAGCTGCTTGCTTGGCGTCGTGAATAGCGTGGACAATATCGAGCGGTCCGCGGTAAGCGTCGCCGCCGGCGAACACGCCGTCAACATTTGTAGCCTGGGTGATTTTATCCGCTGTGATACCGCCCCACCTCTCTGTCTTAACACCCGTATCAGAAAGGAATACTGTGTCGGGCGACTGAGAAACGGCGGGAATGGCGACGTCAAATTCCTCGGTGTACTCGGAGCCTTCAATCGGTTGCGCCTTGCGGCGCCCCGACTTGTCAAACGTGCCGAGCGTTTGTTTTACGAGCTTTATGCCCGTCAACTTGCCGTTCTTTCCGACAAATCCGACAGGGTTGGTAAGCGCGTTAATTATTATGCCCTCTTTTTCGGCGTCCTCTATCTCGATTTTATCAGCGGGCATATCGGCGACATCGCGGCGGTAAATGAGCTTAACCTGTGAAGCGCCCAAACGGACGGCGGTACGCGCCGAGTCAATAGCCGAGTTTCCTCCTCCGATAACCGCCACCTTCTTGCCTGTAAAGTCAATATCGTTTTGGAACGCGACTCTTCTTAACATATCAAGTCCGTGGTAAACACCGTCAAGGTCCTCGCCCTCGATACTGAGCTTTGCCGCTTTTTGCGCGCCTACGGCGACATAGACGGCGTCAAAATTATCTCTGAGCTCGGCAAAGGTAATGTCCTTGCCGACCGCTGTGTTCAAGTGGATTTTTACACCCGCTCTCTCAATAACCGAAATTTCTTTTTCTATAATCTTTTTGGGAAGGCGGTACTCGGGAATGCCGTACAGCATCACGCCGCCCGCCTTGCTCTCGGACTCAAACACCTCAACCTTATATCCGAGGCGCGCGAGGTAGTAGCCGCAAGTCAGACCAGAGGGACCCGCGCCTATTACAGCGATTTTTTTATTTATATCGGCAATCGGGGCAAGGTCGTTATCAAAGGGGTAGCCCTGCGCGTAGGCGTAATCTGTGGCAAACCGTTTAAGCTCGCAGATATTGATAACCTCTTCGACGGTTCCGCGGCGGCAGCGGCTCTCGCACGGACGTGTGCAAACCCTTCCGCAAATGCCCGAAAACGGGTTTTCCATAAACATAAGGCGGTACGCGTCAATATATTTTCCGGTAGCGATAAGGCTCATATAACCCGGAATATAGATATTTGCGGGGCAGTCGTTCTCGCAGGGGCTTCTGTAAAGCTCCGAGCAGACGCCGGCACGGCAGTACTTCTGGTAAATATGCTCCTCATACTCTTCGCGGAAGTATTTGATGGTGCTGAGTACCGGATTGGGAGCGGTCTGACCGAGACCGCACATTGCCGTGTTCTGAATGACGTGACCTAATTCTTCAAGCTTTTCAATGTCGCCCGGTACGCCCTTACCCTGTGTAATTCTTTCAAGGATTTCAAGCATACGCTTAGTGCCTATACGGCACGCCACGCACTTCCCGCAGGATTCTTCCTGAATGAAATCAAGATAAAACCTCGCGGTATCCACAAGACAGGTGTCCTCGTCCATTACAATAAGCCCGCCGGAGCCTATCATAGAGCCGAGCCTTATAAGCGAATTGTAATCGAGCGGGGTGTTTATATTCTCGGGAGTGATGCAGCCGCCCGAAGGACCTCCCGTCTGCGCCGACTTAAATTTTTTATCCTTGGGAATTCCGCCGCCGATATCATATATAACGTCGCCCAAAGACATTCCCATTGGAATTTCCACAAGTCCGCTGTTGACTATGTTGCCCGTAAGCGCGAACACCTTTGTTCCGGGACTCTCCGGGGTGCCGTACCGGCGGAACCAATCCGCTCCGTTAAGCAGCACGGCGGGAATGTTCGCAAGCGTTTCAACGTTGTTGATGATAGTCGGGCAGCCGTAAAGACCGCTCTGGAACGGGAACGGCGGCTTTTGCTTAGGCTCGCCGCGCCGTCCTTCCACGGACGCCATAAGCGCGGTTTCCTCGCCGCAGACGAACGCGCCCGCGCCTATGCGGATTTCAATATCAAAATCAAATCCGCTGTTAAAAATGTTCTTGCCTAAAAGCCCGTTTTCCCTTGCTCTTGTGAGGGCGTCCTCAAGTCTGCGCGCGGCAATAGGGTACTCCGCGCGGATATAAACGATACCCTGGTCTGCGCCTATGGCAAACCCGCCTAAAAGCAAACCCTCAATAACGCTGTGGGCGTCGCCCTCAAAAACGGAGCGGTCCATAAACGCGCCGGGGTCGCCCTCGTCGGCGTTGCAGATAATATATTTC
>CAZQXZ010000126.1:5775-5999 GCA_964597515.1 uncultured Eubacteriales bacterium
GACCTTCGCGCGCTTTATAGCCGGCTTCCCATTTTACGCCGACAGGAAATCCGCCGCCGCCTCTGCCGCGAAGACCCGAGTCTTTAAGCGTATTGATAACCGCTAATCTGTCCCCTTTTTCAAGAGCTTCGGCAATCGCGAGATAGCCGTCCTTCGCGATATAGCTGTCAATAGTGTTCACGTCGATAAGACCGCAGTTGCGAAGCGCTATGCGTACCTGGTCC
>CAZQXZ010000127.1:0-2603 GCA_964597515.1 uncultured Eubacteriales bacterium
TTACACTAAATGCAACTTCAAATTCTACTGTTGCATTTACTTTGAGAATTTACTCAACCTGTAAAATTATTAAAATTAGGTATTGCAAAAAAAATGTTATTATGATATTATACACAAGTCGTATTTTGCGCGGGGAGTCCTGTGTTACGCAAAGCCCCCGCGGCAGTTAATGGCACACCATTAAAGCTGGCGGTCCGCTGCCTTTGGCATTGAACGCTTGAATTTTTAGGAGGAAATCAATATGGATGCGTTAAAAATCATTTCACAGGACAGCGTCAAAGCCGAGCCGCCCGTTATCGAGATAGGCGATACGGTAAAGGTGCATGTGAAAATTCGCGAGGGCGAAAGAGAGAGAATACAGATATTTGAGGGAACCGTAATAGCTCTTAAAGGCAGCGGTGTCAGCGAAACCTTTACGGTACGCCGCGTATCCTACGGAGTCGGAGTAGAGAGGGTATTTCCGGTACACTCCCCCAACATCGCTAAGGTTGAGGCGATACGCCGCGGTAAAGTCAGAAGGGCAAAGCTCTATTATCTTCGCGACAGAGTCGGTAAGGCTTCCAAGGTTAAAGAGAAAATCCGCTGACAAAAACAAGGGCGCTGGGTATTAAATCCGATACGCCTTAGGCGCTGTCTCACGTGTGAACCCGTGCGGCACGCCGTTTGTCTTTTATACCGAAAATTGGAGAGATGAGACGTGAGGAAAGAAGAGGGCGCAACATACGCTTACGCTCCGAAAGAACACATAGGCGAAAACAGGAAAAGCAATAAAATCAGCGCGCTTGAAAAGCTGCTGGATTTTGACGTGTATGATTTTACGGACTCCGTAATCTACGCGCTGATAGCGGTTACGGTTTTTTTCGTTCTTTTCGCAAGGGTTTTCTCGGTAAACGGCACGTCTATGGTACCCACGCTTCATGACGACGACAAGGTAGTGGTCTCATCCGTTAGCGGCAGTTATAAAAAGGGGGACGTCGTCGTAATAGGAAGGACTCCGAGCTTTTCCGAATCGCTTGTAAAAAGGATAATAGCCGAGGGAGGGGACACGGTCTACGTCAACTTTTCTACCGGCAAGGTCTATGTCAACGACGCCGAGCTTGTGGAATACTATGTGAACACCCCAACCGAAAGGCAGTATGATATCGCGTTTCCGATAACCGTTCCCGAGGGGAGCGTGTTCCTTTTGGGCGACAACAGAAACGACTCTCTTGACAGCCGGTCATCTCTTGTGGGCTGTGTGGCAAAGAAGAACATCATCGGCAGAGTGCTTTTTAAGCTCGATTTCGGCAATTGGAAGGTTGAATAAACGTACAAGTGAGATGAAATTGCATTGAACAACGGGGATAATCTTAACAAAGACGGGGATTTGCGCGCCGAAAACAGCGGTTTGACCGAAACGGATAACGCGATAAAAAACACCCCGGCGGAAAAGGACGCCGATAAAAAGGCATCTTTTATATATTTGTTATACGACGTAGCGTCGATTTTAATGTCGGCGTTTGTGCTTCTTATGGTCGTATTTACATTTTTTTTCAGGGTTGTCGGAGTAAGGGGTTATTCGATGGAGGATACCCTTCATCAAAGCGACTGGCTTATTACGACTCAGAAAGAATCTTATACATACGGGGATATAATAGTTATTACCCAGCCCAATTATTTTAACGAGCCGCTCATTAAACGCGTGATTGCCACGGGAGGGCAGACCATCGATATAGATTACGATAATTCCGAGGTATACGTTGACGGCGCACAGCTTGAAGAGCCGTACAGGAAAGCGGAAACGATGTATGCGAGCTATTCGGACATTGCTTTCCCGTACACGGTTCCCGAGGGCTTTCTGTTCGTGATGGGCGATAACAGGAACAATTCGACAGACAGCCGTTCCACCCTTGTCGGGCCGATTGACGAGCGGTATGTTTTAGGCAAAGCCTCGCTGAGGATAATGAATACGGGCGAAAGCTTCAAATTCGGAGACTTTAATATTTACGACTATGAACGGTAACACGGATAAGACAATACAATGGTTCCCCGGGCATATGGCAAAGACGCGCCGGCTGTTAAAGGAAATCCTGCCGTTTGCGGACGCCGTATGCGAGACGCTGGACGCGCGAATACCCGAAAGCTCAAGTAATCCCGAGCTTTCGGATATTTTGGCGAATAAGCCTAAAATCGTCCTGCTGTGCAAAAGCGATATCGCCGACGAAAGGGCGACAAGGCTCTGGGTTGACTATTATAAGAAAAAGGGATTAACCGCCCTCCCCGTGGACTGCCGTTCGGGCAGGAACGTAAACAGATTTGCTCCCGCCGTCAGAGAGCTTCTGAAAGACAAGATTGAAAGAAATGAGGCGAGGGGCATAAAGGGTATGCCGCTGCGCGTTATGGTGGTGGGCATACCGAATACCGGAAAATCCTCCTTCATAAACAGAATGGCGGGAAAGAACAGGGCAAAGGTAGCCGATAAGCCCGGCGTCACCCGCGAAAACAGTTGGTTTCCCGTAGGCGGCGGCATAGAGCTTCTTGACACGCCCGGCGTCCTCTGGCCGAAGTTCAGCGACCCCGCGGTTGGGGATAAGCTGGCGTTTACAGGCTCCGTAAAGGACACG
>CAZQXZ010000127.1:2613-5967 GCA_964597515.1 uncultured Eubacteriales bacterium
CGGTTATAGATACAGAGCAGCTTTGCCTAAGGCTTCTGAAAATTTTGGCGTCGGATTATCCGCAAAGCCTTAGAAACCGTTACGGTATAGACGGCTTTGAAGACCAAAAGCCGTATGAGATTTTGGAAGCGATAGGTAAAAAAAGGGGTATGCTGATATCGGGCGGAGAGGTTGACACAGAGCGCGCCGCCAATGGTATTCTCGATGAATACAGGGCGGGGAAATTGGGGCGCATCACGCTTGAAAACCCGCCGAAGGAGTAAGGCTGCGCTGGTTTTTGAAAGGGCGGATTGTTACGGCTTTGGACTTTTCATATGAAAACGAGGCGTATTCAAAAGGGTACGCGTATGTATGCGGTATAGACGAGGCGGGCAGGGGTCCCCTTGCCGGACCGGTTTACGCCGCGGCGGTCATACTCCCGAAAGACTATTCGCACGAAATCCTTAACGACTCCAAAAAGCTTTCCGAAAAGAGGCGCGAACAGGTTTTTGAGGACATAGTACGCGACTGCGTATCGTTTGCCGTCGCAGCAGCGACAGAAAGCGAGATTGATGAGATAAATATATTAAACGCCTCTTTTTTAGCGATGAAAAGGGCGGTTCTCGGACTTTCCTTAAAGCCCGACTTTGCTTATGTGGACGGCGATAAGCTCCCGCATACGGGAATAAAGGAAGAAGCCATAATAAAGGGAGACGCGAAATGTATGTCCGTGGCAGCCGCGTCGGTTATAGCAAAGGTCAGCCGTGACAGGCATATGCTGGAGCTTGCCGAAAAATATCCGGAGTACCGCTTTGACAGGCACAAGGGCTACGGTACGGCGCTTCATTATCAGATGATAGAAAAGTACGGGATTTCGCCCGTACACAGAAAAACATTTCTGAAAAATATAAAGATTTGGGGGAAATAAGGATGAACGCGCGGCTTTTAGGCGCTAAGGGCGAGCAAATAGCCGCGAGATATCTGCGGGAAAACGGATACGATATAATAGCCGCCAATTACCGGACGGCAATTGGCGAGATAGATATAATAGCCTTAAAGGCTCAGTATATTTGTTTTGTCGAGGTTAAGACACGAAACCGCGGAGGTTATCTGCAGCCGAGGGACGCCGTGGGCGAGCAAAAGCAGAAAAGGATAACGGACAGCGCGGACATTTATATGGCTTATAAAAAGCCGAAAAAAGAGCCGCGTTTCGATATTATCGAGGTTCTTATGGAAGACGGGGGAGCATACGGAATTAACCATATAAAGGGCGCGTTTCAATGAGATTTTTTGATTTGCACTGCGACACGGCAAGCGAATGTTTTGACAGCGGTAAATCGCTCTTTTCCAATGATTTGCATATATCGCTTGAAAAAGCCGGAGGCTTTGACGCGTATACTCAGGTTTTTGCGGTATGGATACCGGACGCTATGCGGGGCAAAGCGGCGACCGGCTACTTTGAAAAATGCGCCGATTACTATTACAAACAGCTTGAAATCAACGCCGCGTACATAAAGGAGCGCGCGATAACGCCAATACTTTCGGTTGAGGGGGGAGCCGTTCTCGGCGGCTCTCTCTCTGAGCTGTACCGCCTGCGTGACAGAGGTGTAAAGATGATTACCCTTACATGGAACGGCGCCAACGAAATAGCTGCGGGATGTCACGAACCGGGCAAAGGGCTGACCGCTTTCGGTAAAGACGCGATTAAGGAAATGAACCGGCTCAAAATAACCGTGGACGTATCGCACCTAAACCGCGAAAGCTTTTTCGACGTCGCACGTCATACTGATATGCCGTTTATCGCGAGCCATTCAAACCTTGACGATATAAGAGTTCCCGGCGGCAGGCAAAGAAATCTGACGGCACAGCAGGCGCGTGAAATAATAAACAGAAAAGGGCTTATCGGAATAAACTTCTACAATAAGTTTTTACAGAGGGAAAACGAGGATTGCTTTGAAGCCGTATACAGGCGCGTATATGAAATCTGTGAGCAGGGCGGCGAGCGCGCCGTCGCGTTCGGGAGCGATTTTGACGGCTGCGAGATAGATGAAAAGCTGAACTCGATAGAAAAAATCCCCGCCTTGCAAAGCTATTTGCGAAGCAGGGGATTTAGCGATGAGTTTTCAGACAGGCTTTTTTATAAAAACGCGTCAGATTATTTCGAGAGCCTTTAAGTATTGTGCGCTTATAAGGGAATGACCGAGCGTCTCAGGGTGGACGCCGTCGCCCGAAAGGTCGGCAGCGGTAAATTCGCCGCCTGAAACGGCTTCGTCAAATATGGCGTCAAGCGGCAGAACATAATTTGCGTATTTCCTGCCCAGCTCATACACGGCGATGATTTTAGGGTCAAGGTCTTCGTGCCAGGCTACCCTGTCAGGCAGCGTATGCAGAACAAACGGAGACATAAGCATAATTTCCGTGTTTGGCATATCTTTTTTTATTTTTGTCAAAAGGCACTCATATTCAGAGGTAAATCTTTCCGTGGAGGTGGGGTCGCCTCTGTCATACCTTCTCCACGTATCGTTTATGCCTATAAGTATGGAAATAAAGTCGGGCTTAACGGCTAAAAAATCGGCTTCGTACCTGTCGAGCAAATCCCTTGCCCTGTTGCCCGAAACGCCCCTGTTTACAAAAGCAACCTCATTGTCGGGGAAAATATAATTGTAAAGAGTCTGTATGATTTTAGGGTAGCCCAAGCCTAAATCCGCCAAGTTTTCGCGGCTCCTGCCGCAGTCGGTTATGCTGTCGCCCTGGAAAAGCACAGTGTCGCCGTCTTCAAAAAACCTTTTCATAAACAGAGCCGTCCTTTTTTATGTAGTTGCAGGAGTAGCCTTTTAAAGCTCATTCCTTTGAAATTCGCCGTTTGTCATAACGGCTTTTATATTTATATCGTCGTCAAACACAACCAGGTCGGCGTCATAGCCTATCTGGATTTTCCCTTTTGAGCCGCCGAAGCCTACGCGCTCGGCGGGAGTAAGCGATGCCATACGCACCGCGTGGTATAGAGGAACGTGTGCGCTCTTGTACATATTGCGCACAAGCCTTGACGAGGTCGCTACGGAGCCGGCTAACGAGGAGCGGTCGGCAAGCTTCATAACGCCGTCCTCGTAAACTACGGATATCCCGTTCTTCTGCAAAAACACCGCGCCCTCCTCCATCTGTGTGGCGGCGAATTCCAGCCCGTCTGTTATAAGTATCATCTTTTCGGCGCCCTTGCACTTATATATCAGCCTGAGAATACCCGCGGGAAGGTGGCGCAGGTCGGCGATAGTCTGTGTTGTCAGCCCGTCTAAGCAAAGACCGGCTTCGACTACGCCGCCGACTCGGAAAAGATTTACCTTAAAGCACATTGAGCAGGCTGAATAAATATGCGTG
>CAZQXZ010000128.1:0-5686 GCA_964597515.1 uncultured Eubacteriales bacterium
GCTGTAAAAACGCCGTTTTTCGCGCCCGCCTCGATAGCCATATTAGCTATGCAGAATCTGTCGTCCATCGAAAGAGAGCTAAGGTCGCCCGTAAACTCCATAGACTTATACCTCGCGCCGCTTACGCCGAGCATTCCTATAATCGTAAGGATAACGTCCTTGCCGCTTGACCAGCCGCTCAGACTGTTCTTAAATATAAATTTAATCGCCCTCGGAACCCTAAGCCAGACCTTGCCCGAGGACATAGCGTAAGCCATATCCGTGGAGCCTACCCCCGTTGAAAACGCGCCGAGCGCGCCGTAGGTGCAGGTGTGAGAGTCCGCGCCGATAACAAGGTCGCCGCTTTTTACGAGTCCCTTCTCGGGAAGCAGGGCGTGTTCAATACCCATTTCACCCACGTCAAAAAAGTGTTTGATGCCGTGAGCTTTCGCGAAACGCCTTACTTCAAGGCATTGCTGAGCCGCCTTTATATCCTTGTTCGGAGTAAAATGGTCCATTACAAGGGCGATTTTTTTATTGTCAAAAACCTTGCCGCCGTTGTTTTCAAGCTCGCGTATAGCCATAGGGGAGGTGATGTCGTTTCCTAAAACAAGGTCTATTTTTGCCATCACGATTTCACCCGGGCGTATATCGTCCTTTTCGCAGTGTGCGGATATAATTTTTTGAGTCAGCGTTTTCGGCATTACAGCGCCCTCCCTGACGGCTCGCGGTTTTCCATAAGCTTGTTCTGGGCGCGTACATACGATTGAATACTCGCTTCGATAACGTCCGTTGAAAGCCCCCGGCCCGTGAAAATTCTGTCTCCCGCGCGCAGCGTTGTTATAACCTCGCCAAGGCTGTCCTTGCCCTCTGACACGGATTGTATAACGTAGTTTTCAAAGCTGTATTTCGGAGGATTTACTATTTTGTCAACCGCTTTGAACGCGGCGTCCACCGGACCGTTTCCGAGGGAGACCTCCTCAAAGGTCTCGCCGTTCTTTTCAAGGGTAATTACAGCCGTCGCCGCTTCACTATGCCCCGCGTGAACCGAAAAGCCCTTCAAAACATAGAAGTGATTGGCTTCGGGCGTCCTGTTTCTGACAAGAGCCTCAATATCCCTGTCGGATACCGTTTTTTTCTTGTCGCACAGCGCCTTGAACCTGCCGAAGCATGCGCCAAGCTCTTCTTTTGAGAGAGTGTACCCGAGCTGCTTTAACGCGTCCTCGAACGCGTGCTTTCCCGAATGTTTGCCGAGTATCATCTGATTTGACGAAATGCCGACCGACTCGGGAGTCATAATCTCATAGGTTTCCCTGTTGGCGAGAACGCCGTGCTGATGTATACCCGCCTCGTGTGCGAAGGCGTTCGCCCCTACAATAGGCTTGTTGAGCGGCGCGGTTCTCCCGATTACGCCGTATACGGCTTTGCTCGTTGAGAAAATCTTTGCAGAGTCTATCGCCGTGTCGGCGTTGTATATGTCGGGGCGGGTACGCAGCGCCATCACAATTTCTTCGAGGGGGGCGTTTCCGGCTCTTTCGCCGAGTCCGTTGACCGTACACTCGACCTGGCGCGCGCCGCCCAGCACGCCCGCGAGAGAGTTTGCCGTCGCCATTCCCAAATCGTTGTGGCAATGTACCGAAAGCTCTATTCCCGCACATTCGGGTACGTCCTTAATAAGACGCTCGATAATGGAGCGCATCTCGTTCGGCATGGTATATCCTACGGTGTCGGGGATATTTACGACACTCGCGCCGCTGTTGATCGCGGTTCTTACCACCTCGGCAAGAAAGAGAGGTTCGCTCCTTGTCGCGTCCTCCGCGGAGAATTCAACGTCGGAGCAAAAGCTTTTCGCGTAGCGCACCATTGCCGCCGTTCTTTCGAGTACCTGCGAAGGAGTCATTTTAAGCTTGTATTGCATATGAATGGGGGAGGTGGCGATAAAGATGTGAATTCTCGGATTTGCCGCTTTTTTAAGCGCCTCGTATGCGGCGTCGATGTCCTTCTCGGCGCATCTCGCGAGAGAGGCGACCGTGCAGGTTTTTATCGTTTCGGCAACTGCCGAGACACATTCAAAATCTCCCGGAGAGGAAATTGCGAAGCCTGCTTCAATAATATCGACCCGGAGCAGCTGTAGCCTGTGCGCTACCTCTAATTTCTCTTTCAAATTCATGCTGCAGCCAGGCGCCTGTTCGCCGTCCCGAAGCGTTGTGTCAAAAATCTTAACACGGTTTTTCATAATTTTCCTCCTTTCGTGATTTCGTATTTGAACTTTAAGCGGATTTTCCGCGTAAAAGACTATAAAAAAGAGCCTTGCAGCCGTTACGCTGCAAGGCGTTGAATAAACCGATACAAAAAGGGCTATACTTCGGTTCTTCTGTTTGCAGGCAACGCTTTTAACTCACCGCCGATTAGTAGTACGGCGATGAGGATTATAACGTATACAAAAGCAAACAGAGAGACCATACGGTATATTCCCTTCACAAATTTTCTCGATTATGACACAGAGAAAACCGTTTGTCAAGATATTTTATAAATTTTTTGAAAAATAATGTCCGGTGAGCAAATGCATTTTGCGAAACGCATTTGCACGAAGAGCAATATTTGCTCTTTATGACGGCAAAACGGACTGTTTTGCCGTTTCAGATGCATTGATTGACCTCCTGAATGAATTTGCGGACACACGCCGCAAATCCATTGTGCAAGGTTTTTCGCCGAATTTGGCAAAAAACCTTGCACCTGAACAATTCGAAAACACTGTCAAAGTATTGCGGTTGTTGCGTTTTTGAATTGTTCAGCAGGCATTAAAATAAGAACTCCCGCCTTGCCGGGAACGGTAAAATATCAACCTGCGTCTATGCAGGTGGGCGCTCTCCTGTCGGTTTCGCGCTCCCTTCGTCCGCCAGAGGCGGGAGGTCTGCAATCCGCCGTCAGAGCCGAGCTCCCTTATAGTGCTTGTTGGGTTAGTATTTAACCGTAGTTATCGAACAGGGCAGGAGGGTTATTATAATTATTCCTCGTTATCTTCCTCAAATTCAAAAATATCTTGAAGACGCTCCTCAAAAATACTGCCGATTTTATCAAACAGACCGTCGTCCTCGATAGGTTCGAGATAAATCTCGTTTTCATCCTCGTCGACTTTCAGAACGATGAGTTCCCCGCTTTCTGAAAGTAGGTCCTCGGCATCGTCGTATACGGGCAGCAGGGCTATAAACTTGCCGTCCTCGGTCTCAATTCTGTCAAGCTCCTCAAAGACATGCTCGACTCCGTCTTCATCGACGACCGTTACTATATCGTTTCCGAAATCCTCTTCTTCGGCGTTAATATCCATTGTTTTTCTCTCGGACATACGAACTCCTCATTCCTTGGTTTTAGCATTTTCTTTGTTTTGAGTATACCGTATATCGCCATATTAGTCAACTGTTATTTTATGTCGAAACTCGCGGATTTGCTTCCCATCGAAACGAAAAGCTTTCGCCGGCTTGCAGCTCAATGATACCCCTCTTTTGCGAAAGGTCGTCCTTCTTATCGTAATTGTCATTTATGCCGAACCACGGCTCTAAACAGACATACGGCGCGTCCGGCTTCGCCCAGACGCCTAAAACGGGAGCTTCAAAAAAGCGAAATTCAAGAGAATAATCTTTCCCTTTTAAGGTCAGGCTGTCTTCGGTTATCGGGCTTAAAATAAGCGCGTCGTTATCAAAAGTATCCTTTGTCAGTTTTAAGTTTTTTTCATTTTTTAAAACAGGAAATTTTTCTTCAATCAGGATGGAGTCTTTGTCTATCCTTTCGGTAAAAAGAGTCTGCGGCGAATTGAATTCAAGCGTATCGCCTATTTCGCAGTTAAATCCAGGATGCGCTCCTATTGAGAAATACATAGGGCGCCCGCCGGTGTTTACAACCCTGTGTGAAACCGAGAGCGTTTCTCCCGAAAGAGCGTAGGTTACGTAAAGGCTGAACTTGAACGGGTACATTAAAAGAGAGTCCTCGTCCTCGGTCTGTAAAAACGTTAAAGACGAGACGCCGCTTTCAACGAGCTTGAAAGGCTTTTTTCTCACGATGCCGTGCTTGGGGCAGATATATTCGCGTCCGTTATACCTGTATTTGTCGTCGAGAAGCCTTCCGACAAACGGAAAGAGAATAGGGGACTGCCCGTACCAGATATCCGGATTGCCCTGCCATACATACTCGCGTCCGGTTTTTTTAAGCACGAGTGAATTCAGCTCGGCGCCCATTTCTTTGACCTTAACGGAGAGATGTTCATTTTCGGCCGTATAAATATTCATAAAATCCCTTTCACAATAAAAAAAGAGGCACAAGGCCTGCTTTTATTAAAAAAATATTTACTTCTCTTCAAATTTTTGGTCGTGCAGATAAACGGCGCTTTCCCCATCGAAGCGCGGCGTCTTGACCTTCACATATTCTATGGGGGTCGTCTGTACCGTCTGACCGATATAATCGGCTTTAATCGGAAGCTCCCTGTGTCCTCTGTCAATAAGCACCGCAAGCTCGATTTTTGACGGTCTTCCGAGAAGGAAAAGCGCGTCAAGAGCAGCCCTTACCGTTCTTCCGGTGAACAGGACGTCGTCGACGACTAAAACCTCCTGATTATTGATATCAAAGGGGATATTGGTTGAAAAGAAAACGGGAAGCTCTTTGAGCGTAGCCAAATCGTCCCTGTACAAAGTAATGTCAAGCTCGCCTAAAAGGGGCGCTTTGCCGCTGTTAAGCCGGGTAAGGTTGTCAGAGATGTTTTTTGCGATAGCGGCGCCTCTGCGGCGAATTCCGATTACGCAAAGTTTTTCAATATTTTTATGATTATCATAGATTTGCTGCGAGAGCGCGCATATGGCGTCCTTTACGGCGCTTTCATCCATTATACAGGCTATACCGAATTTACCGGGCAAAAACGACACCTCTTTTCATAAGGCAATGATAGCATAAAACAGGTGTTTTGTAAAGAGTATTAAATAAAAAAACCGTATAATTATAACATATAGACGCCCGAGTTCAATGCGGCTATTTCTTTGTCGCAAGTTCTTATGTATTTGTAAACGGGTTCCTCAAAAACCTTATAATCCGAAACCGTGTAATCCTTGAGCGAAATGGTTCTGATTTTATTCGAATTGTAGTTGCATATGTAGAGGGTGTCGTCATAGTTTGAAAGGGAAACCGGGCGGGAAAACGCCGTCGAGCTGTCGCCTCCTATTCTTAAAACGACCTTTTGCGAAAAGGTGGAGTAACGCACCGCGCAGTTGAAGTCGGGAACGGCAAACCATATATATTTGTTTTCAATCGCCGCGGAGCATACAGGGCAGTCCTTGTAAAAAATATCGCCCGTCCAGGCAAGCGACCCGTTTTCGTCGAAAATCCCGACCTCGCCCGAGGTGTAGACAATGGCGGTATGCTTGTTGGGCAAAGCCGCCACGTCGCAGGAAACATAATCGCCTATCTGCTCGGAAATAGGCTTGTACGCGGGACCGAACTTGTTGAGCAGGTAGACGCCCTTTGTCACGGGCGAAGCTCTCTCAAGCTTGACGTCGTAGCCGATGAACGACACCTTGACAGAGCCGCTTTTCAGCACGTCTTTTCTCGCGACAAGAAGCCCCTTTGAAAAGGGGATGATATCTATGATATCAATATCCATAAGCTTCTTCATTTTTCATCCCCGCCGAGTCTGTTTATCTTATAGCAAAGAGTCATAAGAGAG
>CAZQXZ010000128.1:5703-5947 GCA_964597515.1 uncultured Eubacteriales bacterium
CAGATGAACGTTTTCAACCGCGATATTTGGATACTTGTTCGCGATATCGTAGTGCGTAAAGTTCCAGAAGCCTTTAATTCCGAGCCTTAAAAGATTTTCCGCAAGCTCCTCGGCATTTTCTTTTGGGACGCATAAAACGGCGATAACGGGCTTGTTTTCAAGACAAAAATCCTCAAGGCCGCTGATATTTCTTATAGGGATGCCGCCGACGAGCTGACCTGAGACGGTTTCATTCTTATCAAAA
>CAZQXZ010000129.1:0-5876 GCA_964597515.1 uncultured Eubacteriales bacterium
CAAGCTGAAGACGACAGGCTCCGTTTGCCGCGAGCATCAGCATCACAATGAGTGCGGCGACTAAACACATACGCGCCTCTTATAAATTGCCGGCGGATTAACCGCCTGTAATCAATGAATAACCCCGTAGTATTATCTGTGTTTTAGCGAAAATACGGTCTGTTTCACTTTCTCTAATTTTCTTGACAATTCAGGAGGGATTGGCTATACTGTTTTCAGACGCGAAACTGATGGCGAGTCCCTCCCCTCTTTTATTAGCGGGCATACTGGCGGACGTAAGTTCCGCGTCCCTTTTGTTGTTTTTACAAGCCTTGATCTGTCGGGCGCCGATATTCGGCAAAACACGCGATACCGCAGCGCTGTGTCTAACATAATAACGGAGAAAATTATGAATAAAAAAGAATACCTCGCCCATATTGATAAAGTGATTGCCGAAGGCAAATATAAGGATACGGTTGAAAGCCTGTCCGAGTATCCGTATGCGCAGTGGTTCTCGGACGCGAAATTCGGTTTATTTCTGCATTGGGGCGTTTATTCCGTTCCCGCGTTTTTCAGCGAATGGTACCCGAGGATGATGTATTACAGGGGCAACCCCGTTTATTGGTATCACCGCGCAAGGTACGGAAAAAGCTTTAATTATAAGGACTTTATCCCTATGCTTCGGGCTGAAAACTTCGACCCGGACGCGCTTCTTGAATTTTTCAAAAGCTGCGGCGCCAGGTTTATTATGCCCGTCGGAGAACATCATGACGGATTTAAAATGTACAACAGCTCGCTTTCTAAATGGAATTCGGCTGAAATGGGTCCGAAACGCGATATACTCGGCGAGCTAAAAGCGTCAAGCGAAAAGAGCGGCGTTGAGTTTTGCACCTCTTCGCACCGCGCCGAGAATTACTGGTTTACTAACGGCGGGAGGACGCTGCCGTATGACAATGATATAAAAAACGATAAATACCCCGATTTTTACGGCCCCTGCTTTAATCCGTACAAGAGAAACAATCTTATTACAATGCTAAAACAGGAAAAGAACGGGTTGACGCCGTCCCGTGAATGGCTTGACGACTGGCTTGTTTCCTCCTGCGAGTTAATTGACAAATATCAGCCGTCGGCTTTGTTTTTTGACTGGTGGGTGTCTGCGTGTGAGGCGTTCGTTCCGCACACGCTGAAATTCGCCGCATATTATTGCTGCCGCTCTGTTGAATGGAGCAAAAACGTCTGTATTTTTTATAAGTCCGACAAGCTGAAAAGCAACGTATTCGTCAAGGACTGCGAGCGCACGCACATTCCGGATATCTACCCGAAGGTATGGCAGTGCGAAACCTCGTGCGCGTACAATTCCTGGGGCTACTGCACGACGAATATATTCAAGAAGCCGGGCGATATAGCCGCCGTCCTCGCCGATACCGTTTCAAAAAACGGCACGTTCTGCCTCAATCTCGGTCCTAAATCGGACGGGACGCTCTGTGAGAAAGAGCGTATTATTCTCTGCGAGCTCGGAGACTGGACGCAAAAGAACCGGGAAGCCATATGGGGAACTGTCCCCTATAAGGTCTTCGGAGAAGGAAAACCGTTAAAGGGCAGTCTGTACTGCGAGAGGTATAGCTTTACAGCCGGCGATTTCCGTTTGACCGCAAAAGACGGCGTAATATACTGCTTTGCGCTCGCGCCGTTAAAAGAAAAGGGCGGCGCGTACAGGATAAAATGCCTTGGCAAAAACGCCGGACATCTCACGGAAAAAATACGGCACGTCGGTCTGCTCGGGTACAAAATCCCCGTTTCATACTGCCACAGGGACGAATACCTCGCGATAAGGACGGACGCTTTGCCGCCTACTGATATGCCCGTATGCTTTAAGATAACCTTAGCCGGTTGACGGTAAAAAAAACCTTGCTTTTCGCTCTTTTTGATAAGGTATGTTTACTTTGTTACTGAATAACGCTATTGTTAAGGATAGAGGGCTTTCATCTGTTGGAAAACACAAAATACTTTTAGAAATTTAGCACCGAAACCATCTGTAAGCATAAAGGAGGAAAAACTTTGAAAAAGCTATTATCGTGGACACTTTCGGTTATAATGCCGCTTTCCTTAGCTGCGGTATTGTCGGTAGCCACAGGCGCGGAAGACATCTATGACGCAATGATTGATATTGTTGACGGCAGCGGGACCGGAAACGGCTGGACTTTTGAGTCAGGGGGAATACAAATCACTGAGAACGGCTCGTATTTTATAAGCGGAGACGGAGTGCAAACCGCCAACCGAATTCGCGTTAAAACAGGAGTTACCGCATCTGTGACCCTTGACAACGTTAATATCAGCGTTGCTTTGCCCTTTGAGGTTGCGGGAACCGCAAACGTCACTGTTATACTTAAAGACGGCAGCACCAATATTTTCGCGGGAGGCGGCGGTCATGCCGGCATACGGGTACAGCCCACGGCAACTCTCACCATTACGACGGCCGGTCAAATTTTGGGCGACGGTTCGTTATCCGCATATGGCGGCGCTGACTCAAGCTCCTCTTGGGCAACTGCCGGAATTGGCGGAAGCGAGTTGGAAGCAAGCGGCACAATCGTGATTGACGGCGGAACTGTTTTTGCGAAGGGCGGAGACGGAAGGACGCCCGGCGCGTGGAGAGGCGCCGGAGCCGCGGGTATCGGAGGGGCAAACGGCAGTCCGTGCGGCAATATCACAATAAACGGCGGAACGGTAACGGCAATCGGAGGCAACGTCAACCCCGAAGGCGCGGGTATCGGCGGCGGCAGCTCTGACCCGTCGCGCTATGAAGGAAAAATCACGATAAACGGCGGAACGGTAAGGGCATATTCCGGTCAGGCGGGCGGGGGCGGAACCGGCATTGGCTTTTGCTCTTCCATAGCAATCGCCGACACCGCCGATGTTCAGGCATATTCATCCGGCAGCCATCCCGCCGTTTACGGCACGGCCGCCGAAAGCGGGCACAGCGCATTTTTGCTCAGTTTTATGCTCCCTTCATCATTTTTATCGGATAACGAAATTAAAATAACCCAAAACGGCAACGCCGGGGATACATTTAAACTGTTGCTGCCCACGGGCTATAAAAACCTTGCCTCAACAGTTAAAACCTCAAACGGCTACGGCGCCGATTTTTCTGACGGCTCAAAAAAGATAGTTTCTACGTCCGGTGAAGAGACTTATTTCCCCGGAATTTGTGATGCTCCGAATACGGCGCTGTCTTCGCTTAACGTCGGACTGAAAGTATTACCGTTCTTTGATATTTCCCGCGGACCCGTTACCATTGAGGACGGCACAGACGACGGTACATACAAAATAACCTACGGCGCGTCGGAGACGGCTGATAACATTCTCCATTCCGAGCTGATAACGCTGACCGGCAGCGGAAACAACGGCATTACTGTTTCTGCGGCGGCATGCACGGTAAAAATCCGGCTGGACGGGGTCGCTGTCAACAGCCCCGACTGCGCCCTCGCGCTTACAAACGGCTCAAAGGCGGATATAACGCTTTCCGGCAGTAACAGCCTGACAAGCGGCTCTAACCGGGCGGGATTGGAGGTTCCGGCAGGCACCGAGCTGACGATTTCAGGAACGGACGACGATATGCTGACCGCTCAGGGAGGCGCTTACGCTGCCGGTATAGGCGGCGGTTTCAGCGTCACGCCGGCTCAGGCGGGAACCATCACGATAAAAGGCGGTATAATTGAAGCTACAGGCGGAGAATACATCATCTACAACAACACAGGCAGCGGCGCAGGTATAGGCGGCGGCAGAGGCGGAGACGCAGGCGAGCTGACCATTGAAGGCGGCGCCGTCACAGCGACCGGCGGCTATCGGGCTGCTGGCATCGGCGGAGGCTTCTCCGGCACAGGCGGCACAGTTCTTATTAAGGGCGGCGACGTTACGGCGACCGGCGGCAGTTGCAGCGCCGGCATCGGGGGCGGTTTCAGCCGACCCATGGGCAGCGTCACAATTGAAGGCGGGACGGTCAATGCCTCGGCGGGCACCGAATCCGGCGGCGGCGCGGGCATTGGCGGAGGCTATATAACAAGCAATCTCACAGCCACTCATACCGGCGGATGGGTTTTGATATCCGGCGGCGACGTCACCGCGACAGGCTGCGGAGCCTCGGGAATTGGCAGCGGGGGGTACCAATACATAGACCAAGTTATGCCTGTTTCGGTAACAATTACGGGCGGGACAGTTAACGCCGCCGGTACGAGCAACGGCGCCGGCATCGGCAGCTCCGGCGGAACCGTCACCATCGAAGGCGGAACCGTCACAGCCGCGGGCGGCGAATACAGCGCCGGCATCGGCGGCCGTTACAGAGAAAGCGGCGGCACAATCGTGATATCCGGCGGCGATATTACGGCAATCGGGGGCGTTTCCCTTGGCGGCGCGGGAATTGGCGGCGGCTGGGCCCACGACGACTATCCGCTTGACGGCGGCATAATATCTATTTCCGGCGGCACGATAACAGCCACAGGCAGCGCATACGGCGCGGACATCGGCGGCGGCTACAAAATCGGCGCAGGCACTATCACTATCACAGGCGGAAACATCAACACAACGGGCGGCGGGCTTACGGGAATTGGACAGGGCTTCCTTGGCAGCAGCGGTTCAATCGTGATTTCACGGGCAAACCTCAACATCTTAAAAAACAATACAGTTTATAATTACCATGCCTTTAACGCGGGCAGCCCCGGCACAATCCACATCGGCTTTACCGGCGAGCCGGACGCGCCCGTATATGACCCTGTTGCAGACCGCGCCACTGTCACAGTCAACGGCAGCCTCCTCAACGAATCAGGGCTTATATTCGGAACATGTCTGATTGTGGGCGACGGCGCGGGAGAGCTTGCCGGCTCGTACATCGAGGGCATAAAACAGTCCGTGGACGCGGAATTTCGCCTGTTGCCCGAGTCAACTTTTGAAATTGACGTGATACGGCATTTTCTAATCTGCTCCGTGGATAAGCTAACCGAAGAGGCTATGCTTTCACAGTTTGAAAACGAAAACATCGTAATCGTTAAAGACGGCGAACAGCTTGAGGACGGCAAATTTGTCGGTACCGGCTGTGAAATCAGGCTTATGGACGGCGAAAATATTTTAGAGTCACTGACCGTTATCATAAAAGGCGACGTGGACGGCGACGGGAAGACGACCGTTTCCGACGCGCGCAAGGTTTTGCGGGTAGCCGTAGAGCTTGAAAACTTTAACAATAATCCCGCCGCAGCGTTTGCCTCCGACGCCGATGAAAACAATAAGACCGGCGTTCCCGACGCGCGCAAAATACTCAGAGTCGCCGTAGGTCTGGAAAGCTTCTGAGCCGCGGTTTTATCCGATTAAACGACAAAAATACGGCGCGCCCTTTGGGACGCACCGTATTTTTATTGTAATTTTACTGCATAACGCTTTTAAAAGCTTGTGGAATATAATCGGCGCAGATCGTCGGCGTAAGGCAGTACTCGGTATGCTCGGCGGCAGCGCAGTCGGCGGCGAGTCCGTGCAGATACGCGCCGAGCGAGGCGGCGTCAAACGCGTTCGTATTAGCCGCGAGCGCGCCTATCATACCCGAAAGCAAATCGCCCGAGCCGCCTTTCGCGAGTCCCGAATTTCCCGTGGAATTTATTCTTACGCCGCCGCCCTTGTCGGCGACTACGGTGTTTTGACCTTTTAGTAAAAGCGTTACACCGTGCTTTTTTGCAAATGAGGAGGCAACAGACTGTCTGTTTTCATTTATGAACTCTGTATCTTTTTTTAATAGTCGCGCCATTTCGCCCGGATGCGGCGTCAGTATGAGCTCGCTGTTAGATTTTGTCAAAATGTTTTGATTTTTTGCTACGCAGTTTAGAGCGTCAGCATCTAATAAAACGGTACAGCAGGCA
>CAZQXZ010000130.1:0-2008 GCA_964597515.1 uncultured Eubacteriales bacterium
TATCATTCGTAATGACCTCTTTGATAATATAAACAGGTCTGTCCTTGACCTGAATATAAATTTTAGAGATATACTCGCCTAAAAGTCCAAGACAGAAAAGCTGCATTCCGCCAAGGAAAAGAAGCAGAACGACGATTGTCGCGTAACCGGGCACGTCTATTCCGAAAGCGAGCTTCTGAATGATGACGGCGACGCTGTACAGAGCGGAAAGAGCGGCGGAAACGAGCCCCGCCACCATCGCGATTTTCAGCGGCGCCGTGGTAAATCCGACAATTCCCTCAACGGCGTATTTAAACAGCTTGTAAAACGACCACGAGGTCTTTCCGTGCGCGCGCTTCTCAACTTGATAGGGCATATAAAACGTATTAAAACCCACCCAGGAGAAAATACCCTTTGAAAAGCGGTGATATTCCTTAACGCTCAACACCGCGTCTATCATTTTCCTGTTGAGCAGCCTGAAATCGCTCGCGCCCGAAACGAAGCGCGTATCCGCTATCCTGTTGATTATTTTGTAAAATGAATTTTTGAAAAACGCGAGTACCGCGCCCTCTTTCCGCTCCTGCTGATAGGCGGTCACGCAGTCATATTCGGGGTTTGTCATAAGCGTCCTGTACATTTCGCAGCCCACCTCGGGACGCTGCTGCATATCGGCGTCGATAAGCAGGGCAAAGTCTCCGGAGCATTCGTTCAGCCCAGCAAAAATGGCGGCTTCCTTGCCGAAATTTCTTGAAAAACTTACGACCTTTATGCTGTGGCCGTCATTCGTTTCGCAAAGACCGCGAAGCTTTGAAAGCGTATTGTCAGAGCTACCGTCGTTTACAAAAACAAATTCATACGCGCAGCCGAGACCGTCGAACGCTTTCATGGCTTCGCCGTAAAAAAGCCCGATATTATCCTGTTCGTTAAAACAGGGGACGATAACTGACAGCATACGGACAACTCCTTTTTTTTGCGGGCTTCAGCCCGCAAAAAATGATGTTTGCCCTGACGGGCAAATGATGTTCCCTGCGGGAATGATGTACGCTGCGGCGCAATTCGGCGAAGCCGTACATCATTTCAATCCACACTTTACATTCTACATTTAATGAAGCGAAAAGTCAAACATAAATCTCTCGGTCAGTTGCTTCGGAAACGATTTCACAAGCTATCTTCGCAAGCTCGTCAAAGCTCTCGACGCTGTTAAGACTTGCGCGGTAACGGGCGGCTCCCCGTATCCCTTTTATATACCACGCCGCATGCTTTCTCGCTTCCCTGATACCTATAAAATCGCCTTTGTATTCACAGATTTTGCGGACATGGCAAAGCATTACGCGTATTCTTTCGGCGACGGGGGGTTCGGGCAGCAGGACGCCGTGGTTAATATACGCGTTTATTTGAGAAAAGACCCAGGGGCGTCCCATCGCTCCTCTGCCCACCGTTACCAGATCGCAGCCGGTTTCTTCCAACAGCTTCGCGGCGGATTTGCCGTCGATTACGTCGCCGTTTCCTATTACAGGTATTTTAACGGAATTCTTTACCGCTCTTATTATATCGCTGTCCACGGGCGGCGCGTACATCTGAACACGCGTTCTGCCGTGGACGGTGACGGCCGAGACGCCGCTCTCCTCGCAAATTCTCGCGATTTCAACGGCATTTTTTGCATCGGCGTCCCAGCCCGAGCGCATTTTTACCGTTACGGGAACATTTTCGGCGGCGCGCACGACCGTTTCGGCTATTTTTGCCGCGAGGGCGGGATTTTTCATCAGCGCCGCGCCGCCTCCTCCCGAAACCACCTTACGGGCGGGGCAGCCCATATTTATGTCGATAAAATCGGGCGAGTATTCGAGCGCCTTTTCGGCGGCGGCGCGCATGGCGTCGGGACAGTCTCCGAAAAGCTGTATGCCCGCGGGGCGTTCGCCGCCGGTTACAGTCATCAGGTACGCGCTTTTATTGTCGCCGAGGCTTATTCCCTTAGCGCTCGCCATCTCACAGACCGTAAAGGCGGCGCCGTAGCCGATGCAAAGCTCAC
>CAZQXZ010000130.1:2018-5872 GCA_964597515.1 uncultured Eubacteriales bacterium
ATCGCCCTGTCCGCCACTCCGGCGAGAGGGGCGAGAGCGGCTCTTTCCTCAAATTCAAGATTTCCTATTCGCAAAATATAATTCCTCACAAATTAAACGGACTGTCGGTATTTTACCACAATATTAAAAAAAGTCACGCATTTTACGGATATTTGTGCTACAATAATATTATAAGTGAAAAACGAAAGGAAACAAACTATGAACGTACTCGCGGTTGACGGAAATTCTATACTCAACAGAGCGTTTTACGGTATAAAGCTGCTTTCCACCAAAGACGGGCGTTTTACAAACGGTATTTACGGCTTTATGAATATACTGATAAACCTGCTCGACGCCTATAAGCCGGACGCGGTCTGCGTCGCGTTCGACCTGAAAAGCCCGACCTTCCGGCATAAAATGTACGCCGAGTACAAGGCGGGCAGGCACGCGCCGCCTTTGGAGCTTGTCGAGCAGTTTCCGCCCCTTAAAGAGCTGCTTCGCGCCCTCGGATACGCCGTTCTTGAAAAAGAAGGCTATGAGGCGGACGATATACTCGGGACTTTGAGTGAAAAATGCTCGGAAAACGATTTTTGCTATATCGTCACGGGGGACAGGGACAGCCTCCAGCTCGTAAGCGGCAACTGCAAGGTGCTGTTAGCGTCCACTAAGGCAGGGCGTCCCGTCACCGTCGTATACGGCGAGGATAAAATAATGGAAGAATACGGCGTGGCGCCGCGAAAGCTTATAGATATAAAAGCTATTATGGGAGACCCGTCCGACAATATACCCGGTGTCAAGGGTATCGGTCAAAAAGGCGCGATAGAGTTAATATCAAAGTTTAACAGCTTGAAAGAAATATATGATAATATTGACGGTATTGATATTAAGGAGTCGGTAAGGGACAAGCTAAAAGAATATAAAAACGACGCGTTTTTAAGCTATGAGCTCGGAACCGTATGCCGTGACGTCCCGGGCATAGGCGAGATTTCGGAATACGCGAATAAGCCCGCCGCCGAAAATGAGGCGCGCCGGATTTTAGCGTCTCTTGAGATGTATAAGACAATCGAGCGGGTACTGCCGAAATCCGCGCCGTCTGTGTCCGACCGGCAAGGGGGAGAGGCGTTTGCGCTTGTTTTGCGTGAGGATTTGGACGCGCTTTTCGGCGAATTGAAAGATGACGGAAAAGCCTTTTTTGACGTGAAATACAACGGCACGGGGATAGATTTCGTCATATTCAATCGCGGCGGAAGGCTTTCTCTTGCGTTGAATGAAAGCTTCCTTTTTATAGAGTTTTCGCAGCGTCTTTTTTCATCCGCCGATATAAAAAAGTATACGACGGACGTCAAAAGGCTTTTTTCATACTGCGATGAAAACGGATTTCCGTTAAACAGCATAGGAATTGACGCCTCCTTGGCGGGATACCTCTTAAATCCCAACGCCTCAAGCTATACGGTTGCGGATTTTGCCGCCAAATACAGCTTGCCCGATGTGAAAGTATCCGCGGGGGAGCTGTCCGGCTTTTTTGAGGAAAATGAACGGCTTGTTAAATCCGCGGCGCTTCTCCCGTCCGTTTGCAGTAAGCTTGCCTCTGAAATCGGGGAGAACCGGCAGGACGGACTCCTGTTTGATATAGAAATACCGCTTGCGAGGGTGTTGGGCGCGATGGAGCGCGAGGGCTTCAGGGTCGATAAAAACGGAATAGAAGCGTTTGGGCGGGAGCTTGAAGGCAAAATTGACGGAATTCTTTTAAGGATATACGAGCTTTCGGGCGAGCGGTTTAATGTAAACTCTCCGAAACAGCTTGGTGAAATCCTTTTTTCGCCGTTAAAGCTCGGCTTGCCTCACGGAAAAAAGACTAAAACGGGCTATTCCACAAACGCCGAGGTACTGGAATTCCTAAAAGACAAGCATCCGATTATCCCCGAACTGCTTGAGTACCGGTCGCTTTCCAAACTGAAATCGACATACTGCGACGGACTCTTAAAGGTCATAGACAACGACGGAAGAATTCATTCGACGCTCAATCAGACGGAAACGCGTACGGGCAGAATATCCTCGGCGGAGCCGAATTTGCAGAACATTCCCGTAAAACGCGAGCTGGGCAGGCAGCTTCGCAGGTTTTTCGTGGCGGACGAGGGGAAAGTGCTTGTTGACGCGGACTATTCGCAGATAGAGCTGCGCGTCCTCGCCGCCCTGTCCGGCGATGAAACAATGATAAACGCCTTCAACAACGGCGACGATATCCACACGATAACGGCGTCGCAGGTGTTCGGCGTCCCGCTTTCCGAGGTGACGCCCCTTTTAAGGAGTCGCGCCAAAGCCGTAAACTTCGGCATTGTATACGGAATAGGGGCGTTTTCGCTGTCGGGCGACATAGGAGTTTCCGTTGCCGAGGCGGACAGGTATATAAAGGGCTACCTCGCCAATTATTCGGGCGTCCGCGCCTATATGGACGAAATGAAAAGGACGGCGAAGGAAAAGGGCTTCGCCGAAACGCTTTTCAAAAGGCGGCGCTACCTGCCGGAGCTTACGTCCTCAAACGCCAATATACGCGCCTTCGGCGAGAGGGCGGCGATGAATACGCCGATACAGGGGACTGCCGCCGATATCATCAAAATCGCGATGGTCAAGGTATATAACAGGCTCAAATCAGAGAATATGAAGTCAAAGCTCATCCTGCAGGTACACGACGAGCTTATCGTCGAGTCGCCCGGGGATGAAGCGAAAAAAGCGGCTGTAATCCTCAAAGAGGAAATGGAGAACGCCGTTGAAATGAAGGTTATGCTGAAAGCGGATGTGAATGTGGGAAAGAGCTGGTATGAGGCGAAAGGGTGATTTTCAAGTTGCAAGTCGGAAGTTGCAAGTTGCAAGGTCAGGGCGGGCGCTGCCCGCACCCGATTGTAATCGCCAACTGCTTCAAGCGGAAAGTGATTGCCCGGACTACCGCCAAACCAACTCTTTGGCATCCCACGATTTCAGACATTCATTTTCTTGTATTATTGCTTCAAAAACAGGGAGAAGAAATATTTGGATGCCATATAACACATCAGAGAAATCAAGTGCAGGCAGCTTTGTCCGATTTCCTTGCTTTATTTTTCAACCTGGCAATTACCGATGCCGCCATATCCTCCATTATAGCCACACTCCTATTCTGTCCTCAACCTTTTTCAGCATGTTACGCTTCTTGGCGTATTTGATAAGATTGGAAACTGATTTTTCAGGGTCGTTTACATAACCGTGAACGGCTTTGTTGTAGGTTTCGCGGTCTATCTTATTTTCGTGATGGATGCACTCGCAGAGCATGCGGTCGCGATCAAATATTTTCATTATACAGCCTTCATATTCCGCTTCGGCGACGCCGTAATTCAAATGAGCCGGTTGCATATAATACGGTTTTACATAGGGATAGTCGATGTTAAATCGCGCTTTTGAGGTGTTGCGGTCAATGGCAATATCCCAATTAAGCGGCGTGCGGTCGTTGTATCCGTAAAAAAACAGCGCCGTATACATGCATAATACTCCGTCGGGATAAAGAGCTTTAATTATCTGCGCCTCGGTCAATTCTTCCTCTGATGTCCCGAGCAGACGGTAATGACCCTGCCTGATTTTTTCAAGATAACCTTTATCAATCAACGCGCGAATATCCTTATAATATATATGCAACTCTTTCAATTTAGCGGTTTTAATCAGTTCGCTTTTGTCCGCGCACTCTGCAAGCCGGTTATATTTTTTATAGATAGTATCGTCAGTGTTCATGACTTAATTCACCTCAATGCGGAGCCGATTGCGGCAACTTAATATAAATATAGTATATCCCGTTTAACAAGAAAGTCAATACATATCTGCCGCAAATTAAAAGTTACGGACGGTAAATT
>CAZQXZ010000131.1:0-5821 GCA_964597515.1 uncultured Eubacteriales bacterium
CAAGGGCTATAACGGACGGTCTCGCGCCGGACGGCGGTCTTTATGTTCCGACAGAAATACCGGAGATCTCGTTGAGAGATATAATGCGTCTCGCCGACAAAAGCTATATAGACAGAGCCAAGACCGTTCTATCGCTTTATCTTGACGGTTTTACACCCGAGGACATAGACGAATGCGTAGAGGGAGCGTATAAGAAGGGTAAGTTTGACTCTATTGCCGTAGCCCCCGTGGTAAAGCTCACGGAGAACGAATACATTCTCGAGCTGTTCAAAGGACCTACGTGCGCGTTCAAGGACATGGCGCTCCAGCTCCTGCCGTATCTGATGACCGTAAGCGCGGGCAAAAGGCTCGCAGGCAAAGAAATAGCCATTCTTGTAGCGACGTCGGGCGACACGGGCAAGGCGGCTTTGGAAGGGTTTAAAGACGTAAAGGGGACGAAAATAATCGTTTTCTATCCGGAGCAGGGCGTCAGCAATATGCAAAAGCTGCAAATGGCGACACAGGAGGGGAGCAACGTCGGCGTAGCGGCGGTAAGAGGAAATTTTGACGACGCGCAAAACGGCGTCAAGGCTATTTTTACCGATAAGGAAATTCTTGAAAAGCTCAAACAGAACAATCTTGTTTTTTCCTCCGCAAACTCGATAAACTGGGGCAGGCTTGTCCCGCAGATTGTATACTATATCTCCGCCTACTGCGATTTATTGAAGAACGGGAAAATTAAGCTTGGGGAAAAAATCAACATAGTAGTACCCACAGGCAATTTTGGCAACATTTTAGCGGCGTATTACGCGATGAGAATGGGGTTGCCCGTGAATAAGCTTATATGCGCCTCGAACAAAAATAAAGTGCTTGCCGATTTTATCGAAACAGGCGTATATGACAGGAACAGAGAGTTTTACAATACGGTGTCTCCGTCGATGGATATACTGATATCGAGCAACCTTGAAAGGCTTCTTTACCACTTTTCGGGCGAGGACTGTTCGCTGACTGCAAGCTGGATGGAGCTTCTGAGAGAAGAGGGCAAATACACGGTAAACGGTATAGTCAAGTCACGGCTCAACGAATTTTTCAGCGCCGGATTTTGCTCGGAGGAAGAAACGCTCGCAACTGTCGCGGACTGCTTCAATACATACGGATATTTGCCCGATACGCATACGGCGGTAGGAATAAACGTATATAAAAAGTATAAAAACAAGACGGGCGACACTTCGGTCACAGTCATAGCGGCTACTGCGAGTCCTTATAAATTCCCGGGCGCCGTCCTGCGGGCGATAAAGGGAGAACAGCCGCAGGGCGACGAGTTCGAAATGCTTGTGGAGCTTGAAAACCTCAGTAAGGTTGCCGTGCCCGAGCAGCTTGCAGGACTTAAAGATAAGTCTGTCCGTTTTGATAAAATCTGTGATAAAAACAATATGGCCGAGGCGGTCTTATCGATGCTCGGCATATAAGTTGGAGGATAAAGTGTCTTTATTTGCGCTGGGCGACACGCACCTGTCAACCGCGTGCGAAAAGCCTATGGATATATTTAAGGGATGGGACAATTATACAGAAAAGCTGAAATCTAACTGGAACCGCGTCGTGGGAACAGACGATACCGTAGTAATCGCGGGCGATATTTCGTGGGCTATGACACTTTCACAGGCGTATGAGGATTTTTCATTCATCGAGTCTTTTAGCGGGAAAAAGCTGATTTTGAAGGGCAACCACGATTATTGGTGGAACACGCTCGGTAAAATGAACGCGTTTTTAGCCGACAGCGGCTTTAAGACAATTTCTTTTATACACAACAACGCTTATCTTGTCGGTAACACAGCGGTCTGCGGTACGCGCGGCTGGTTTTTCGACGGCGAAAAAGGTGATGTAAAGATGCTCGCGCGGGAAGCGGGCAGGCTGAAAGCTTCGATAACCGCCGCGAAAAAAACGGGGGGAGAACCCGTGGTTTTTTTGCATTATCCGCCTGTCAGCGAAGCGTGCGTCTGCGAGGAGATTTACGGCGTTCTTCGGGAAGAAGGCATAAAACGCTGTTATTTCGGTCATTTGCACGGCTTTGTTCCGCCTCAAAACGCGCGCTTTGACTACGGGGGAATTCGTTTTGAGCTTATCTCCGCAGACCATATCGGATTTTGTCCGAGGCTTATAGAAAAATGAACGCAACCTTAATTTATTTCAAAAAGTATGGAATTTATTTCAATATTGTGATACAATATTCCGGCTAATAACAATTTTCAGGCGTAAACGGCTTTATAAAGAAAGAGCCGCGGAAAGGAAACAAAATATGAGCATTAAATCCTGCGAAAGAACAGAAAAAAACACATACGAGTTAAAACTCGGCGCGGACGCCGCGGCGTTCGAGGAAGCGGTTGCAAAAGCATACGCTAAGACAAAAAAGAACTATAATGTACCCGGTTTCCGCAGAGGCAAGGCGCCGAGAAGCCTTATCGAAAAGCGTTACGGAGAAAAGGCGTTTTACGAGGACGCGCTTGAAATATTATACCCGAGGCTTTACGAAGAGGCTGTTTCGGAATCGCAAATCAAGCCTGTGGACGCTCCGTATGACGTAGACGTTCCCGTAATCGGCAAGGACGGCGTTGAAATAACACTTAAAGTCACGGTCGAACCAGAGGTCGAGCTGAAAAAGTATAAAGGGCTTACGGCTCCAAAGGAAGCTGTCAGTGTTACCGAAGGCGAAATAAAAGCCGAGATAGACAGGGTTTTGGAGCAAAGCGCGCGCACCCTTACGGTAGAGGATAGGGCGGCAGTATCCGGCGATACGGTTATCATAGATTTTGAGGGATTTACGGACGGCGTCGCTTTCGACGGAGGCAAGGGTGAAAACCACAGTCTTGAGATTGGCTCGAAGTCGTTCATACCCGGCTTTGAAGAACAGATAATCGGGCATAATACGGGCGACGAGTTTGACGTCAACGTAACCTTCCCGTCGGAGTATGACGAAAAGCTTGCGGGCAAGGAAGCTGTTTTTAAGGTCAAGCTTCATGAAATCAAGGCGAAGGAGCTTCCCGCTTTTGATAACGAGTTCGTCAAGGACGTCAGCGAGTTTGACACGGTAGACGATTATAAAAGTGATGTTAAGGAGAATATTAAGAAGCGCAAGGAGAAGAGTGCACAGGACGCTTTTGAAGCCGCGCTTATAGACGCTCTTTGTGAAAATACCGTTGCGGAAATACCCGGTATTATGATTGAAAAGGCGATAGACGAAAACATAAGCGAGTTTGAGTACAGGCTGAAATCACAGGGCATGAGCCTCGAGCTGTATCTCCAATATATCGGAATGGATATGGAGAAGCTCAAAGAGCAGTACAGGGCGAGCGCCGAAAATCAGGTTAAGCTTCGCCTCGCGCTTATGAAAATCGCCGAGCTTGAAAAGCTGGAGGCTACCGAGGATGAAAAGAACGAGGAAATCGAAAAGTACGCGCAAGCTTACGGCGTGGACGCGGAAAAGATTAAAAAATCTATTCCTGTTTCTGATTTGGAGAACGACATTATTCGTAAGAAGGCAATGGAGCTTGTAACCGCCAACGCCGTCGCGTCAAAGCCCGCCGCCAAGAAAGCGGTTAAACAGGCGCCCGCCGCTCCCAAAAGCGGCAGCAGTGAAGAAAAGCCGGTCAAAAGACCCGTGAAAAAGCCTGTTCAGGCAAAGGAAAAGCAGGAAGAACCCAAGAAAAAGCCTGTGGCAAAGGAAAATCAGGAAGAACCCAAGAAAAAGCCAATGGCAAAAAAACCCAAGGAAGAAAAAGAATAAAATGATTAACTGCCGGTAATCGGACAATAATTAAAATCAGCGGGAGGAATTTAAGATGGCGTTAGTGCCTTATGTAATCGAACAAACAAACAGGGGAGAGCGTTCATACGACATTTTTTCGCGTCTTTTGAACGACAGGATTATTGTGCTCTCCGACGAGATAAACGACGTTACGGCGAGCCTTGTCGTAGCGCAGATGCTCTATCTTGAAGGGCAGGATCCCGATAAGGATATCAGCCTGTATATCAACAGCCCGGGCGGCTCCGTAACCTCGGGCTTTGCGATTTATGACACGATGCAGTATATAAAATGCGACGTATCGACCATTTGTATCGGTATAGCGGCGAGCATGGGCGCGTTTTTGCTTTCGTCGGGCGCGAAGGGGAAGCGTATAGCTCTCCCGAACGCCGAGGTAATGATTCATCAGCCCTTGGGAGGCGTTCAGGGTCAGGCTACTGATATAAAGATAGCCGCAGAGCATATTCTTCGTACTAAGGAAAGATTAAACAAAATCCTTGCCGAGAACACGGGCAAACCGCTTGACATCATTGTAGCGGATACGGACAGGGATAACTTTATGTCCGCCGAAGAGGCGAAAGAATACGGACTGGTAGATAAGGTGCTCTCCAAGAGATAAGCGCCGGAGAACCGTCCTATGCTAACATTAACTATACCGGAGGTGTTTTGGTGGCGCGCGAAGATGATAACAAGAACATTCGATGCTCATTTTGCGGAAAAACTCAGGACAAAGTTGTCAAGCTTATTGCAGGTCCCGGGGTTTATATATGCGACGAGTGCGTCGAGCTTTGTATTGACATAATCGACGGCGGCAAGCCAAAGGTTCAAAAAAAATCCGAGAAGCAGAATGTGTATCTGCCCAAGCCGAAAGAGATTAAGGAAGAGCTTGACGAGTATGTCATCGCTCAGGACGACGCGAAAAGGATTTTAAGCGTTTCTGTTTACAACCATTACAAAAGGGTTTACAGAAGCTCGCCCGACAACGTTGAAATTCAAAAAAGCAACGTGCTGCTTTTAGGACCGACGGGCGTCGGCAAGACTATGCTCGCCTCGACTCTGGCGAAGATTTTAGATGTTCCGTTCGCGATTGCCGACGCTACCACGCTCACTGAGGCGGGTTATGTCGGCGAGGACGTCGAAAACATTTTGTTAAAGCTTATACAGGCCGCCGACTTCGATATAGAGAAGGCGGAAAGAGGCATTATATATATCGATGAGATAGATAAGATAGCAAGGAAATCCGAAAACCCGACGATAACGCGCGACGTAAGCGGAGAGGGAGTTCAGCAGGCGCTTTTAAAAATTATTGAAGGCACCGCCGCCAATGTGCCTCCGCAGGGAGGAAGAAAGCATCCGCAGCAGGAGTATTTGCAGATAAACACCGCTAAAATCCTTTTTATATGCGGCGGAGCGTTTGACGGGTTAGATAAGATTATCGAAAATCGTCTCGGCAAGTCTGTGCTTGGTTTCGGCAGTGAAATAAAGAGCAAAAGAGACTTGAAGGATATGGATTTGCTTACTAAAACAAGTCCGCAGGACCTTGTAAAATACGGACTTATTCCGGAGCTTGTCGGGCGTATTCCTGTAGTGAGTGCGCTTCAAAGCTTGGACAAGGAAGCGCTTGTCAAAATAGTAAAAGAACCGAAAAACGCGTTGCTGCGCCAGTACGCGAGCCTGTTTAAAATGGACGACGTCGAGCTTGTCTTTGAGGACGAAGCCGTTTTAAGAGTCGCCGAGCTGACTCTCGAAAAGAACACGGGCGCGCGAGGGCTTCGCGCCGTTATGGAAAACATTCTTATACCGATAATGTACGAAATCCCGTCCGACCATACGATTGAGAAGGTGACGGTGACAAAGGATTGCGTGGACGGCTTGGGCAAGCCGGTATATCAGCGCAATTCGCAGAGGCAGCCGGCTTCTTCGGCTGCAAAGCTCGTCAACGGCAGCTCAAACAAAGCAAAACCGGCATAAGACGGCTCTCCGATGCATAAGGCGGCGGGAGTCGAACCCAATACGGTTTTGAAAGCCGTCTTTCCGCCAATA
>CAZQXZ010000132.1:0-5808 GCA_964597515.1 uncultured Eubacteriales bacterium
CGCAAGGCAATTATTTCATATCGAGCTTATGCGAGATATTTCATTATCCCGTCCGCAGACGGATTTAGAAAAAACTATAATGGTCATCTTTTACAGAAAAATGAACTCGGATCGTCCATCTCTTCTTATTCTCTCTCTTTTTCGTCTCGTCACCCCCTTAATCTAACGTTGATAGATTTAAAGGGGCGATAATTTTTAATTAGTTTTTGGGGTTGTCATGCGACAGTCTACCACTAAAATTAATTATGATGCTTTGTCTTTATCTCTTCTATATGACGTTTTTTTACTTCTTCATTTGCTAAGCTTTTTAACTTAATTTTTGAATAAATTTCTTGTACTTGCTTTGTCGACAATCTGTTTGACCTGCTTAAAATTTGATTTTTAAATTCGTTTACTAAAATATTTCTTTTTATAATCAAAATATTAGGCGATGTGTAGGAAACTTTTTTTAGCTCACACCTTTCACTAAATATTATAAATGAGAAAAAAGCATCCGTATATTCATTAGACAAATAATAGTCCAACGCAGAAATATGACCATTGTTTTGCCAGATAGGGTTATAAAACTTATATTTGTTTCCGCCTTTTAATGACTGTGTCCACATCTTGTCTTTCTCATCTCCAAAAATCCAACCACTATAATTCTTGGATTCAAACACATAGATACCAGTAGAGTTTACCGCCAATAAATCAATCTCTGTTAAGGTATTGTCTTTTTGTTGTAAATAAATATTGGTAAGAATAAATTTTTCTCCCATTTCTTCAAGCTTACGAAAAATTAAATATTCTCCATAATTACCACTATCATAAAATGTTTCCTTATATGTTTTGCCGCTTATATGCTTATAAAGTGATTCATCAAATCTTTTCTTTCTCTTATAATCTCTTAAAAATATAGAGCCGATTACTACTAAAGTTAAAAAAGCATAGAACAATAAAGATGTGCCCATGTTTTTACTCCCACGGTATATAGCCGTTTTTTAGCGGTGTAAGACGCTAAACCATTGATACATAAGGTTTTCACGATGGCGAGAGTTGGTAGTTAAATGTATGTAAAATTGGTTTTCCCAAGCTTCTCGCCGCATATGTAGCAGTTGCCGTTTGTGTTTGCAGCCATTATAAATCACCGCCGCTATTTTTTTGCTTTTTAAGTTTAGCATCTTTCGACGTCTATTTCTATGTTTTCTGAAAAAATTACATACTTTTGATATTATTGCATCAATACGCAATAATATCAAAAGTATGAGTTGACTGTGTTCCTTCTATATGTTACAATGAGCTTGCGGTAAATGTGCGTATATACGCAATAATAACGGGAGGGCAACATGGTTATTGAAAGATCGCAATATTTGAAAATGCTAATTGAAAAGAAAGAGAACGGCTTTATTAAAGTCATTACCGGGGTGCGCAGATGCGGAAAATCCTATCTGCTTTTCAACCTCTACCGTGATTTTTTGAAATCCGTTCATGTCGAGGAGCAGTATATCATTGAATTGGCGCTGGATGAGGCGCAAAATGCAAAATACAGAAATCCTTTGGAACTCGATAAATATATAAGAGAGCAAATTACCGATAAAAATCAAATGTATTACGTGTTTTTAGACGAAATACAAAAGGTAGCCGAAATACAAAACCCCCATATTGATGATACGCAATCGAAAATCGGCTTTGTTGATGTATTGCTTGGACTTATGAAAATAAAAAATGTTGATTTGTATGTAACCGGCAGCAATTCAAAAATGCTATCCTCGGACATATTGACCGAATTCAAGGACAGGGGCGATGAGGTCAGGGTAAATCCTTTGACCTTTAAGGAATTCCATGCCGCATATGACGGAGAAAAGCGAAATGCATGGAAAGAATACTTTACCTATGGCGGTATGCCGGTGGTATTATTAAGGAAAACGCATGAAGAAAAAAGCAAGTATTTGAAGGACCTCTTTTCCAAAACGTATATTACCGATGTTATAGAGCGGCACACGATTTTGAAAGACAAGGAAGTTTTGGAGGAACTCTTGAATATCATTTCATCCTCTATCGGCTCGCTTACCAATCCCACAAAGCTTTCAAACACTTTCGGAAGTGTTAAAAGCTTAAAAATATCATCCGAAACGATAAGCACTTATCTGGACTACTTTATAGACGCCTTCATTATCTGTAAATCATACAGATATGATATAAAAGGGAAAAAGTATATTGATACGCCGTTAAAATACTACTTTACCGATGTGGGTCTGCGAAACGCCCGGTTGAATTTCCGTCAGCAGGAAGAAAATCACATTATGGAGAATATCATCTATAACGAGCTTGCCGCAAGGGCTTTTGATATTGACGTCGGCGTCGTTGAATACAATTACCGAAACAAGGTCGGGAAAAGTCAGCGATCACAGCTGGAAGTGGATTTCATCGCCAATAAGGACAGCCGTCGCTATTATATCCAATCGGCGATTTCTGTTTCGGAAGAAGAAAAAAGGAAACAGGAAACAAATTCACTGTACCGGATCGCCGATTCTTTTAAAAAGATTATCGTTGTCAAGGATGATATCATCCCTTGGCATGACGAAAAAGGAGTTCTGTATATAGGCATTGAACAGTTTTTGTTAGATGAAGCCGCAATGGACCTGTAATCGCTTTTCTTTATTTACAGCCTTCCCCGCCGATAAACGCTCTTGCCGATGAGCCAAAAACAGCCCATCGTTTATATTACAATAACAGCACACAGAATAAAGGAGTTGTGCTGTTATGCTGTTTTTCAAAATTAAAGTTGAGCTAAATGAGCAGAGTGAAGAAAGAGATGAAATCAAGAGAATTGACAGGACAAACACTTTCCAGGCGGCGGTTGACGCGTTTTTTGAAAAACATAATCGCTTCTGCCACATTGCAATCTCAGATATGCTTTCCCGCAAGCAAAAATGCGTATTATGCGCCGCGGCATGTGACGGAGTGCTGACTGATGAGCTTATCGCCGACTTTTTGCGTGAGGCGGATTTAAGTTATAAGCAGCTTAAAATTCAAGAGATCACGCTGGAATCATACTTTAATCTTTTGCGAACCGCCGGCAGAAGCGGCTTTATATCTGACGAGGACGATATTGCGGACAAATTAAACATCGCGGCTTTAAACAAGCGGAGTCTTCGGATCTCTATCCGGTATTCTGAGGGTATTTTCAACCGCGCCTCGTCAAAGGAAGAATTGTTGGAGCGGTCAAAAGAGCTGCTCTGCGACAATTCACTGCCTGTAGAAATTAACCGTATATATCAAGGGGCTGCCATAAAGAATGCAAACGGTCACCCCGTTCACTATCTTTTGCAGACGGACAATTGTGAAACCCGAAACAAAATGCTGGAAATTCTTCTTTCCGCGCTTTATGAAAACGGACGGATTAAAAGCAGGCGGTTCTGCGAAATACCTTGCGACGGATACTATTATTTGCGGGATGACCAGCTCAATCTGCTTTATGAATCCTGCGCGGGCGCAACGGTGGTGGCGTCATTCTCAAAAAACGGCCAAGATGACGGCGAACACGCTGTTGTTGGAGCCGATGTCATCGAGGACTTATGCACGGCTATGCGAAAAGCGCGCAACAATGTTTTGACTATATTTTGTATACCAAAATCCAGCGAAAAAACCAAAGACATATTCTTAGAAAACTTAGGAGCAATAACTGTTGTTCCCATCTGCGAGGAGGCGGCTTTTACAGAAAGGGCGCGCGAGCATTTAAGATATCTTGCCAAAGCGCAGGGCGCGCGTCCGGACAAAGCCCTGTACAAACCGTTGGAAGAGGGAAAGAGCTACACCTCGGACAATTTAAGGATTATATTTGACGAGTGGTATGACCGCCGCCTGAAAACAAAGGTTTATACCCAGTATGCGGATTTAGAAACCTCAAACAAACAAATCGCGCTCCAAAAGCCGAAAGGCAGCGCCATTAAAGAACTCACGGATTTGATAGGGTTGCAGGAGGCAAAAGCCGTCATCAGGCAAGCGTTGGATTTTAATAAAGCGCAGAAGCTTTTTCGTGAAAAGGGCTTTTCAGCCGAGCGCCCCTCTATGCACATGGTATTTACGGGCAATCCCGGAACGGCAAAAACTACGGTGGCGCGTCTTTTTGCAGAGATTATGAAAGATAACGGCTTGCTGTCAGTAGGCGATTTGCATGAGGTTGGACGCGCCGATCTCGTGGGGAAATACGTGGGCTGGACGGCGGATATCGTCAAACGCAAATTTAAGGAGGCAAAAGGCAGCGTGCTGTTTATTGACGAGGCGTATTCCCTTGTCGATGACAAGGACGGACTGTACGGAGATGAAGCTATAAACACAATTGTGCAGGAGATGGAAAATCACCGCGAGGATATGGTCGTTATATTTGCAGGGTATCCCGATAAAATGGAGGGTTTTCTGCAAAAAAATCCAGGGCTTCGCTCCCGTATCGCCTTCCATGTTCCGTTTAACGATTATTCGGCAAAAGAGCTTTACGATATAACGGAGCTGATGGCAAAAAACAAAAAAACATTTCTTGCCCAGGGAACAAGGGATAAGCTTATACCCATCTATGAAAGCGCTATATGCGAAAGCGATTTTGGCAACGGGCGTTTTGTCAGAAATCTCTTTCAAAAAGCGAAGATGAACCAAGCCGCCCGTTTGTTGGCGACAGGTGTGAATTCTGTTAAAAAGTCCGATATTGACACCCTGCTGCCGGAGGATTTCACGGCACCCTTTGCCGTCAAAAAACAACAAAACCAAATAGGATTTGCGTGCGATTGACGCAGCTAAAAGCAGATCCTATTCGGTATTGAAGTTTTTGACTAAATCTTTTATAATATGGTTAACTCTGACAAATAAAACGAGGCGGTTAATGCGATGTATACTATCCCACCAAAAAAGATGCTGATACTCAATATCCTTGATATCCTTAAAAAATATTCGGATGAAAACCACCGCCTTTCCGCAAAGGATATAGGCGAGCGGTTAGAGCGGGAATACTCGCAAAAGGTTGACCGCAAGGCTGTTAAGCGCAATTTAATGAATCTTATTGATTTCGGCTATAACATTGAATATTCCGAGACCGCGCGCACGAATAAACACGGCGAGGAGGAAATCATTTATTCGGACTGGTACTTAAACCGTGATTTCACCGACGCCGAGCTGCGGCTGCTCATTGACAGTCTGCTGTTTTCAAAACACATTCCGTATAATCAGTGCAAGGATTTAATTGAAAAATTAAACGGCTTGTCAAACGCCTATTTCAAATTAAAGGTAAAGCATATTAGAACAATGCCGGAAAAGCTGCCGCAGAACAAAGCGCTGTTTTATACGATTGAAATGCTCGACGAAGCAATTTCCTCGGGCAAGCGCGTTCAGTTTAATTATATAAGCGAATACGGCACGGATAAAAAGCCGCGCCTGCACAAAAATAAAGACGGCACGGCTACCGTTTACAAAGTAAATCCATATCAAATGGCGGCGACAAACGGACGGTATTATTTGATTTGCACACACAAATATCACCCCGAAACCATCACCAATTACCGGGTAGACCGCATTGTTAATATTTGCCTGCTTGACGATGAGTCTATCCCGTGTGCAAAAGACATTCCCACACTCAAAAACGGTTTTGATTTACCGAAGCATATGGCGGAAAACATATATATGTTCGGCGGCGAAAGCATCTGCGTGACATTTAGGGCGAAAAAATACATAATTAAAGACGCTCTCGACTGGTTCGGCACGGACGTGCGCTTTTCAAACGAAACGGAGGACGAGGTGGATATAAGCGTAACGGTAAACGAGCAAGCAATGCTCTATTGG
>CAZQXZ010000133.1:0-2591 GCA_964597515.1 uncultured Eubacteriales bacterium
GCATATGCCGCTTGACCGAGAGGCGCGCGCGTGGCTTTGCGAATGCTGCAACGCCCTTTGCATAGCTCCCATTGTGCGCATACCGTTTTGCTGCGCTTATGAGGCTTTCGCCGCGATTGAAGACGGCGCCGCCGGTATCGTTTCGCCCTATTTAGAAACGGTTGAGGAAATAGACACGCTGATAGGCGCGGTAAAATACAGACCGCTCAAAGGCGAACGGCTGAAAAAAGTTTTATCGGGCGAGGAGGTCTTAACCCAAAAGGAAAAGGATTATTTGAACTCATATAATAACGGAACCTTACTTTTACTCAACATAGAAAGCCGTTCGGCTGTCGAGCATTTAGACGAGCTGCTTTCAAAACCGGAGGTTGACGGCGTATTCATAGGTCCCCACGATTTATCAATAAATATGGGGATACCCGAGGAGTATGACAATCCCAAGTTTGAGGCTTATATCGAGAAAATCATCAAGACGTGCAATAAATATAAAAAGGGCGTCGGCAATCACTTTTCGGGCGATATCGAAAAGCAAATCCAATGGGCAAAAAAAGGTATGAATATCGTGGTATGGAGCTCTGATATCAGCGTATTCGTAAAAACGACTACAGAAAGCTTTAACCGCGTTAAAAATGAGTTAGGGGAAAGCACACAAATAGATGCTTCTGATGTGACGATTTAACGAGTGCGTGCTTTGCCGCACTCGTTAAATTGAAAATTGAAAATGGGAAATTTTGGGTCTGCGACGCAATTATAAGCGAGAGTCTGCAGTCTATCGTCTAATATCTAACAAGGACTTCGTTACGCTATAATTTAAATTTTATAAGAACTCAAATCGCAAAGATGGTTTGAGTTCTTTTTGGTTGAGGGTAAACTATTCCAATAATTCCCTGTTATCAGTTTGTTATTTGTTTTTCTTTTCCCAGTCCTCAACATAAGACTGAATAATGAATTCAAGCTCCTTATTTGCTGATCTTTTATTCATGTTCGCGATAAGTTTTACTTTATCGAGCAGTTCTTCCGGTATGCGAAGCGAGAAAGGAGAATAATAATTGCCCATTTAAATACCTCCAAGATAATGATGTCATAATAATATCAAAAATAACTCATTTTTTAAGAATTCACAGTGAAACCGTATTGACATCATAATGAATTCGTGATATCATATATAACAATAGGGAGGGATAAAAAAATATGCCGGATTATGAAAGAAAAAGAAAACAGCTTGCTTTGGCTGGTAGAATGATTTCCTGCAGCTTGTTCTATACAGTTGGATTACAATCGGACGGTGGAATAGTTTCGGGAGGGTGGGATGATTCGGAAAACCAGTGCAAAGTTTTGCTATGGAGTACTTATAATATCGTAGCAATTTCCTCCGGGAGTTATCATACGGCTGGATTGACATCGAAAGGTACGGTATTGGCCTGCGGAAGAGATGATGACAGACAATGCGAAGTATCTGATTGGCAGGATATTGTTGAGGTTTCCGGCGGAGGACATCATACAGTTGGATTAAAATCAGATGGTACAGTTGTTGCTTGTGGGTCGAATTCCTTTGGTCAGCGCAATGTCTCCGATTGGCGCGATATTGTAGCTGTTGCCTGCGGTACTCTTCATACGGTCGGGTTGAAATCAGACGGTACGGTAGTTTCTTGCGGGAATAACGAAATAAACCAATGCAATGTTTCCGATTGGCGGGACATCGTTTCTGTTTCCTGCGGACACCTGAGCCACACGGTCGGGTTAAAATCCGATGGAACTGTCGTTGCCTGCGGCGAAAATAACAAGGGTCAATGCGATGTTTCAATGTGGAGAGACATCGTTTCTGTTTCATGCGGTGCAACGCACACTCTCGGAATAAAGTCAGACGGAACGGTCATTGCCTGCGGCGAAAATGACGCTGGTCAATGTAACGTTTCAAATTGGCGGGATATCGTCGCCGTTTCTTGTGGATATGGACACACGTTTGGATTGAGATCGGACGGTACGGTAATCGTTCTTGGGATGAGAGGCGACGGAGTATTCGATATTTCCGGTTGGAAGCTTTTTAACAGTATCGATACGATTGAAAAGGAAAAACAAATTATTGAAGAACAACGGCGGCAAATTGCAAAACGACACATAGAGATATTTAATAAGTTCACATCATATAAAAAACAGTTACATAGATTTGCCGGTACAGATTCAAGATGGTTATTTATTAAAGAGGATGGGACAGTAAAAGCATATGGAAAAAGGATTAAGTATTTTAAAGGTCTTAAAATTAAATATTGGAACGACATAAAAATGGTGGCAATAGGGGATCTCGCTGATGATGTTTTTGCCGCGGGACTAAAAAATGACGGAACCGTTGTTGCGCTCACCTCATATAGGTATTGCAGCGATTTCGATTTTTCTCATTTAAAGGATATTGTACAAATCGGTGTTAGTAGCAGATACTGCCTATATGCTTTAAAAAGTGATGGGACAATGGCAAATTTTAAGTATGAAAAGGATATAATCTATTTTTGCGTAGATGATTCTTCTATCGCATTTCTCCACTCTGACGGAACAGTAACAGGGTATGAATTTGATAAAGGGCTTTCACACAAATT
>CAZQXZ010000133.1:2615-5800 GCA_964597515.1 uncultured Eubacteriales bacterium
ATATCATTGACATTAAAGTAACTGGACATGTATTAACAGGATTAGCCGCGGACGGAACAATAATAGCAAGCAAATGCGAAAAAGGAGATCGATTTAGCAGCATAAAAAAGGGTGAATTAGTAATACCAAACGCGGTGGGGTTGGCGAATATTGATGACTATTATCACAACGTATGTGTGGATAAAAACGGTAGAATAATATATACGGGTAGTAAATATTTTAAAAGACAAGGCAAGAAATTAGCGAAAAAGCGATTAAAGCCAATTTTAAAAGTTATAAAAAATATATAATGATTTCAAGGTGTTAATGTTTAGATTTGTATTCATCACGCTATTATAAATAATAGTAAATCAGCGCGGATATGGCGCCGTTTGCTCTGTCAAGCCTAAAATATAATCAACAGATACTTCATATATTAGCGCAAGCTCAATAAGGATATCGGTGGGTATATCCCGGTACCCCTGTTCATAACGAAAGTATTGGGTTTGTTTCATTCCAAGACGCGAGGCGATTGCGCGCTGCGTCATATCGTGGTCTTCCCTTAGCGCTCTTAGGCGCGGATAATAATTGTTTTTCAAAAAAATCCTCACTTTATAACCGATTGGCTATTGACACAGCGTAAAATCCGTGTTATATTTTGTTTATCTGATAACTATTCGGATATCAGACGAATATTAAAAACCGCTCCGCGCTACTGTGTTGAAGCGCTTATCACGATAGGGCGGGATGTGCGGTTTTGGAAGGAAGTGTTACGGTGGGGGTTTACGGTAAATGCGGATCATGCAGGTATTGCGAAGATTTGGGTACATCCAGTTACGACGGACTTTCGACAAAAATAAGAAAATGTACAAAAAGCGGGAAGGAATACGTCGACAAGGTTGTTTCCTCCTGCAATGCCTATGAGTGGGACGGAACAACGCCTGAAGAGAGCGGCTCAAACAAAAGCGGAGGTTGTTATGTCGCAACCGCCGTCTACGGTGCGTATGACTGTCCGCCTGTTTGGGTACTTAGGAGATATCGCGATTATTTCCTGGCAAAAAGCAGAGGCGGGAGGGCGTTTATAAAAACATATTATTGTATAAGCCCCCGACTGGTGAAGCGTTTCGGAAACACCGAATGGTTTCGCCGTATTTTTAAGAAAAGTCTGGATAAAAAGGTGGCGCGCCTTAAAGCCAAAGGTTTTGAAGACACGCCTTACGGCGACCGTGAAATAAAATAAATATTTACATGGCTCAAGCATAAGCATATATCCATACATTATAAATATAACCGTTCGGCTATAATACTGTATCAAGTTTGCCCCATTCCTGCCCGATTTATAACCGTAAGGTTATCACAAAAAGGAGCGAAAGAAAAAATGATACTCAAAGGCGGATTAAAATAGTAAATTTTGGGCGACTTTGCCATACTATAATTTAAATTTTAAAAGAACTCAAATCATAAAGATGGTCTGAGTTCTTTTTCTTATCAACCCACGGTTGATATTGCCTTTTCAGCCTAAACGAACACTCGCTTTCAAAAGCCAAAACCGTATGGTACAATACACTCACATTCGGCTCTGCATACAGAAAAAGGAGTGTATCAATATGATTGATAAAACAGAAACAGGGAAAAAAATAGCTGTATTTCGCAAAAGAAAAGGACTGTCACAAGCCGCTTTAGCGGAAAAGCTTGGTGTAACAACCCAAGCGGTAAGCAAGTGGGAGTGCGGTCAAAGCTTGCCGGACGCACAGCTTCTCGCCGAGCTTTCGTGGCTGTTCGGCGTTTCGATTAACAGCCTGCTTGAAGGCGCAGAGGACGCCCCTTCCTTCGCGGTTCGCCGTAAAAATTCCCTCCCGCAAAAAGCGGAACGCTTTTTAAAGAACAGCGACCAAAAGCCGCTTATCTCCTCTTTATCCCCTTATTTTACGGAAACGGAAATTTCAGAGATTGCGAAACAGTGCGCGGCGGGGGAGCTTAAAGTCGATTGCCGCCTTACGGTTCGCTCAAAAGACAGGGAAAAATCCTCCGAAGTCGATTTACCGAGCCTGTCGGCGGATACGCTGTCCGAGCTTGCGCCCTTTCTTTCACAGGCGGCAAATATCGCGATAGACGATATTCCTGGGGAAATCAGGCGTGTTTGTGAATACCTTATCTGTCCGAAGTGTAAAAAGCCGCTGTCCATATCAAAATTGGAAGAAACGGTTATGTTTACCTGCGCAAACGGGCATACGGCAAAGCTCGTTGACGGCGTAATCTGTTTTGATACAAAGGAGATGGAGGGCGAAGAATGGTCACAGGTGTTCCGCAATTTTGACGATTATTTAGAACACCTCAAACAGCCTGTCAATCCGAACTACCTGCGCGGCAAATTCTCCGGCGACGCCGTATGGGAGAAGCTTCGCGAAAGAAAGCCGAAAATCATTCTCGATATCGCCAGCGGTTTGGGACATGGGATTAATTATCTTATAGATAAAATTGACTGGTCCTGCACCGTCATCCTTACCGACCTGTCATACCGCATACTGAAATGGGATAAAAAGTATTTTGAAACCGTCAGGGCAAATCCTTTTGTGGAGTTTGTCTATATCGCGTGTGACTGCGCGCGTCTGCCCATAGAAACGGCTTCGGTGGACGCCGTGCTGTCCAACTGCGGCTTTGAAAGCATGGACGACGGTTTTTTAGACGGATTGGCGGAAAGCTGCCGGATCTTGAAAAACAGCGGCGCGGCAATTTACAACATCAGCGTCGCGGAGAACAAATCGTCCGCCAACACAAAAAAATGGCTTGCGCTGACCCGTTCGCTCGGCTGGTTTTCCGATAAGGAAATGGAAGAGCAGTTCTTTGAGTTAGGCGACTGGCTGAAGCACTGCGAAAACTGCGGTTACGCGAAAACGGAATGCGAAAAGCTTTACGACGAGCTTCCCGCGCCGAATACGAATGTCTTTCCGTTTCCGAACGAGATTATGCAGTGGATGTGTTCCTATGTCTGCGTATCGACGAAATGATTGCGGCACATAGTGCAAGGTGCAAGTTGGAAGTGGCAAGTTGCAAGTTTCGGAACCTGCGGTTAGTATTATAATAGCTGTACTATTCACTGTTCAATAAACAAAGGACTCAAATCACTACAATTTAAGTCCTTTATTTTTATTGGGCGAGGGCGAAGCCCTCCCAAAACTTGCCGCTTCCAACTTCCAACTTCCAAC
>CAZQXZ010000134.1:0-5748 GCA_964597515.1 uncultured Eubacteriales bacterium
TATAACGGAATTATCGCTGATTGCGCCGAAGGAATACTCCCTGCCCAGCGCGCCCTTATGCGGGGCGGTTACGAACGCCGTCAGAGGCGTGTTGAAACACAATGCCGCCGACTGAACATCCTTTGACACCTCGCCCGTGTGCGGGAATACGCCGAACGAGAAGCGGTTAAGCCCTAAATCCATCAGGTGCTGGGAACATTCCCAGCGGTATGAGTAGTAGGGCGTATGCACGGCGGTCAGCCTCAGCGTGCTGTTGTCGGGCTTATCCCAGCCGGCCCTTGAATCAGAAAACAGCGACACGCCGAACTCCTTTGACGTATCCGTAATATCTGCCCACAGCTGCGCGGGAACCTCATACAGCTTTTCGGTGTTATTGCCTCTCTTTATTGCGCCGAGTCCCAAGTCATATGTCGCCTTCATATTCTCCGCCGCGAGCGGGAACTCGACCTTTAACAGGCTTGCCGTACTGCGCCAATCCGCCTCGTTGTATACGGACAGTACAGGCGAAAACGCGTCGAGCGACACAATCTGCACAAAGCTTGACTTACCCGCCTTTTTCGTCACCCTGTACGCCGCCCTCGCCGGACCGTATTCAATAAGCTCTATTTTGGTGCTGCGCGCGTATTCCCTCGCAGGCACGCAAAGCTCTTTATATGTTAGCTCCCAAGCAGGCCAGCTCTTGCTGCCCTTGTAGTCGAACACGGCGAGTCTTATGGGCTTTGAAAGCACGTTTTTATTGATTTCCTTATAATAGATTTCGCATATGTCGCCCGCGTTGTTGAGCATTACGCGGACAAAATCATTTTCGAGCGTGTTTCCGCCTACTTTGAGGGGAGTCCCGACCTTACTCGGCACAGAGGAGGTTCTGACGTCAAACACACAAAAGCCCAAAGACGGGACCGTACCTGTGAAAGAAACGCGGAACACGCCCTGTTTTCCTGTCTTTTTAAGCTGTGACGGCCTTTCTTCGCCGTCCTTATCGAACACGCGGACATATTTAGTGTTCACGGGAAGCTCTATATCCGCCGCTACCGTCGCTGTTCTTTCAAATTCAAGCGTATTGCTTACAACGAGCGCCGTCCCCTTGACAAAAGAGGTGTCAAGCCCTCGCGCGGCAGCCGCCGCCGCGCCCTCGTATTCATTGGCGAACTGCTTCTGGGAAAGCATATAGTCATTCCAATTGCGCAGATAACATTCCATAAACGAGGTACCCGTTATATCGTCGTGGAACTGGTGGGCTATGAAGCGTTTCCACGCCCTGTCAAAGACGTTTTCGGGGTACTTGTAGTCCGTAATGTGCGACGCCGCCGCCGCAGTCCTCTCGGCGCAGTCGGCAAGACGCTCGCAGTTTTTGTTCCAACGCGTGCCGACAGAGCGCGAGGTATAGCTGCCCACGCCGTGGTCTGTCAGCAAAAGCTCGTTGTCCCATACGGGAATTTTTGACTTTATGTCCTCGGGAAGCGCGTCTACAGCCTCGAAAAACTCCGTCGAGGAGACAGACAATACATCGACGTCGCTCTTGGCGTTTTGGCTTATGGAGTCGCAAACCGACTTGACGGAGCTTTCCGCGGGCGCGCCGCCCCTGTCTCCCGTGCCGTAAAAAGTGGCGGTGAGAGGCAAGCCGTACTTCTCGTTATCGGCGAGCTTAGGAAATACCGCCTTATCTTTGCGCACGTCCTTTACCGTCCTCGCGTAGGACGACGGCTTGATGTTGGCGTAGATATATCTGCCGTCCACTCCGTACCATTTGCCTATGTCAAACGGCTGTCCGTAGGCGCTGCCCCATGAGAGCTTGCCTGTTGAAAAGCCTTTAAGCCCCGCGTGCGCCGCGACGGACGGCAGCGCGTAGCCGAAGCCAAAGCAGTCGGGAAGAAAAATATCATTGGACGCTTTGCCGAACTTTTCTTTAAAATATGTGTTGCCATAAAGAATATTTCTGAAAAGCGCCTCCGGCGAAGGCATATTGACGTCGCCGTTTTCATATGAGCTGCCGACAGGGTGCCATCTGCCCTTTTTTACGTATTCCGTAAGCTTTTCAAAAGCGTCCGGATAGTACTCCTCCATAAGCTCATATCTATAAGAGCCTTCAAAACCGAATGTGTATTCGGGGTACCTGTCAAAAAGCTTGAAATTCCTGTAAAGCGTGTTTGGTATGTACTCATCAATCGTCGTTTCAAGAGTCCAAAGCCAAGAGGTGTCAAGGTGTGATGCGGCAATAGTAAAAATCCTTTTTTTATCTTTCATAGAAAGCCCTCCCGTAATTATTATTCATCTAAAAAAGTATACCATATGAAATATTTACCGTCAATAATAAGGTAGTAAAAGACCGCGCCGTTTTTGGCGCGGTTGACATTTTTTCGTACTTTAGTTTTCGTTTAATCCTTTTGTTTCTTTAAGTTTACCGCCATTTGAATAACTGTATTAAAAATCATAAATACATATGGCAAGGCGGCAAGCCCCACGCCGAGCATACCTCTGTTTATAAAGCTCCCATTGTCAATAAAATACGGATACAATAAAATATCTGATACAATTAAAACGGCTGCGGTCACTAAAAAATAGCGCAGGATGTTGTTTTTTGTACGGTTTTTCGCAAAAGCGATATAAAGCACCAAGGATATAGCTGGTATTAGTATACATAAAATTAGCGCAATTAATTCTTCCTTGCGCGCGGTGCTTAAAACGGCTTTTATAAGGACTGTTATACTTGTAATCATACTACCGCTCCTTTTATTGTGATTTTAATTTCACTTTGTAAAAAGTATTCTGTGTTTATATTATTATATATTATTTGTCAATCTAAAACATTGACACAAAGCTAAACTATGGTAAAATATGTTTATGAGAGGAGTGTTTTTATGCTAATTGGAACTATTACTGATTTTGCGGTCAAGCATTTCGGAATGGAAAAAGGGCTTGAAATAATTGCGGGCGCAGGTTTTAACTCGCTTGACTTTAGTATGTTTGACTATTCGTTAGATGAAGCGCCTTTTAATTTATCTGATGAGGAATTCGAAAAATATTTTAAGGATATTTCAGAAATCGTAAGCAAAAACGGGCTTATTGTGGGGCAAACTCACACACCTTTTCCTACATACGTAGAAGATGAGGCTAAGGATGATAAAATACTTAAAAAGCAGATAAAGAGTATTTATGCCACCTCCTTACTTGGCTGTAAATATGCTATAATACACCCCGCTATGCCTAAAAAGCGTAAATACGACCGCTATAAAGAGGAAACTAAGAGAATAAATATGGAAAGGTATTTGCATTTATACGAGTACCTTGAAAAACACGATGTTTACTGCTGTATTGAAAATATGTTTTCGAGAGATAGCTATACGGGGCTTATTTGTCCTACCACATGCTCTACGGCAGAGGAAATGGTTGACTATATAGATACGCTCAACAGCCTTACAAACAGCAACAGATATTGCGCTTGCCTTGATATCGGTCACTCAAACCTTTTACATTATAATGGGTATGAGACCGTTAATGCTGTGGATATGATTCATATACTTGGCGATAGACTAAAAGCGCTCCACGTTCAGGATACTGATGAAATAAATGACTTGCATATGCCTCCCGGATTTGGCAATATTGATTTTGACGATGTTGCATCAGCGTTAAAAGAAATAGGCTTTAACGGTGTTTTCAGCTTGGAGGCAGACAGTCTTTGTTATAAGCTTGGTAAGGAGTGCGTAAATGAAAGTGAGAGGCTTATGTACTCAATATCTAAAAGGCTCGTTGACGCTCATAATTTATAAAATAGCTTAAAAAGGGCTGTATCTTGTGCAGTTTGCATTTTGATACAGCCTTTTTTTATTTCTTTGCGCCTTTCATAGCCGTTAGGTCTAAAATCATTTTACCGTTTTTAAACCCTGCTACTTTGATTTCTCCATCGACTGCCGTAAGAGCTATTGTTTCTACCGGGCTGTCGACGCTTGCTATTATGATGTTTGCTATTTGGTCCTCAACCTGTTTTCTAAGCGTTCGTCTTAATTCCCTTGCTCCGCGCACGCCGCCGTCGCTTTGCTCTGCTATAAGCTTTGCCACGCCCTCGCCAACCTCTAAGGTTATCCCCTTTTCGTGTAGCGGCTCCTTCAATTCATTTATAAGAATTTCCGCTATTTTTTCATATTCAGGAAGCGCTAAGTCATTAAATACGACGATTTCGTCAACCCTGCCTAAAAACTCAGGGCGCAAAAAGTCCTTTAAGGCTTTCATCATCCTGTCCTTCGTGGCGTCGGATTTAGACCTGTCAAAGCCGAGCGCGCTCTCCTTCTGTTCGCTGCCGGCGTTCGAGGTCATAATGATGACCGCGCTTTCAAAGCTTACCGTCCTGCCCTGCGCGTCGCTCGTCTTGCCCTCGTCAAGTATTTGCAGCAGGATGTTCATCACATCCGGATGCGCCTTTTCTATCTCGTCAAAAAGAATGACCGAATACGGCTTTCTCCTAACTTTTTCCGTAAGCTGCCCCGCCTCGTCATAGCCTACATAGCCCGGAGGGGAGCCTATTAGCCTTGATACGCTGTGCTTTTCCATAAATTCGGACATATCGAGCCTTATCAGCGTCTCGGGCGCGTCGAACAGCTCGGCGGCAAGCTGCTTGACAAGCTCTGTTTTACCTACGCCCGTTGGCCCTATGAAGATGAACGACGCCGGACGCCTTTGCGGTGATATCTGAACGCGGCTCCTGCGTATGGCGGCGGCTACCGCATCTACCGCCCCGTCCTGCCCTATTATTCTGCTTTTCAGTTTTAATTCAAGGTCGCAAAGCCTCGCTAAATCGCCCTCTATAACCTTCTGCACGGGAATTCCCGTCCAAAGGTTTATGACCTTTGCGAGGTCCTCCTCGGTGACGGCGTTGTCCTCGGCTTGTGTTTTAAGCTCCTTTTCAAGTGTTTCAAGCTTCATAATTTCAGCGCGTATTTCGGAAAGCTCCTCATAATCTATCTCCTCGGCGCTCGAAATCAGATCCACCTCGTCCTGCCTTAAATCCTCTATATCGGAAAGGATTATTTCATGCTCGCTTATGGACTTGTTGCGCAGATTGGCGCATGTACACGCCTCGTCAAGCAAATCTATGGCTTTATCGGGCAGGAACCTGTCGCTTATATATCTCTCGGATAAAATCACCGTCTTGTATAAAAGGCTGTCGCTTATACTGACCTTGTGGTAGTTTTCATAATAACCCTTGATGCCCAGCAGCATTTGATAGCAGTCGGCTATTGACGGCTCCTCCACCTTAACCGGCTGGAAGCGGCGTTCAAGCGCCGCGTCCTTCTCGATATGCTTGCGGTACTCCGTGAATGTCGTCGCGCCGATAACCTGAATTTCCCCGCGTGATAAAGCGGGCTTTAAGATGTTCGCGGCGTTCATCGAGCCTTCGGCGTCGCCGGTTCCGACGAGGTTGTGAACCTCGTCAATAAACAGGATGATATTGCCCTCCGTCTTTACTTCGTCCACGAGTCCTTTTATCCTGCTCTCAAACTGACCCCTGAACTGCGTTCCCGCTACGAGCGCGGTAAGGTCTAAAAGATGTATTTCCTTATCGGCGAGGCGTGCGGGAACGTCCTTCGCCGCTATTTTAAGCGCGAGACCCTCCGCTATTGCCGTTTTGCCCACGCCCGGCTCGCCTATCAGGCAAGGATTGTTCTTCGAGCGGCGGCAGAGTATCTGCGTAACTCTGTAAATCTCCTTTTCTCTGCCTATTATCCTGTCTATTTCCCCGGCTCTTGCCTTGGC
>CAZQXZ010000135.1:0-5732 GCA_964597515.1 uncultured Eubacteriales bacterium
TTATGTTTTCTAAGCTCAAACCCTAACTCCTAAAACCTATTACCTAAATCCTATCCCTCCCCCCGCACGGGGGTGAGTTAATAGGTGCTCGGTGTTAGGTAATAGGTGTTAGCTATAAGACAAAAAATTTACTTGTTTTAACTTTGGCAGATATTAATAAAGTAAGTCTTTATGTTTTCTAAGCTCAAACCCTAACTCCTAAAACCTATTACCTAAATCCTATCTCTCCCCCCGCACGGGATGTGGATTGAAACGGTAAAGGTGTGTTTCCCGGGTCTCCGCCGGGCGGGGGGTTGCCTCCGGCACCCGGGACGTCGGTAGTCTCAAACGCCCATTTTTTACTTTCGCGCAGCGTCTTGAGTTGTTCGTCGATGCCGATTAGATTGTCGCCGTCAAGGCTGATTTTACTGTGATCCAGCAGCGCGCTGACAGCCGTCACGTCGATGGCTTTTTCTTTCGCGAGACGCGCCTCAAGGGTTGCTTTCAGTTTGATTTGCTTTAGGTCGGCGTCATGCTTCTCCTGCGCAGCCCTGTTCTCGCCCTGTAGTTTTACAATTTCAGCCTGCAGCCCTGCGGCATCAACCTTTTTCAGCGCATCGAGCTGCGTATCTCGGTCTTTGATCTGACCGTCAAGGGCTTTCTTCGTTTCGTTGAGGGCATTAAAATCCGCCCGAGCGACGAAACCCTTACCGATCTCTTCTGAGACCTTCTTGTCAACATCCTCACTATAAGCGTCGCCGAGGATTGCTTTCAACCAATCGAGTGCCATAATTTTGCCCTTCCCCGCTGTCCTTGTTAATCCGGCCAGTCCCGGTACTGCGGTCCGCTTTTTATTGTCCGCCGCGGTGGCGGTAATTTTAGGTATAAAAATAACGCCCCTGGTGAGAGCGTTATGATTATTGAATTACGGTTAGTTTAAGGAATTAACTTTGAACCTGTATCAATAGCTCCAGTTATTATTCTTTTAGCTTTTTGTAACGTGCTGTTCTCAGCAAGATACTCAAAACCTTTTAAGGTGAGTCTTGGTCTGTTGATGTAAATATCAGGTTCGCTCTGTCCAAGGTAATATTTATAGCTGACACCGTCAATCAGACCTTCATCCACCAAGGCAATTAACAGCGCATAATAGCGGTTTAGCGTAATTTCAAGTTCGGTATGTGTCGGAAGCCTCACGTCACCGCTGTCGATGGATTTATCCATAGCTTTGAGTATTCTGTAAATTATTTTAAAATTGTCCATGTCCTATCCTCCTTAACGGGCATAAAAATACCGCTCACATTTTCAGTGTGCGGTTAAATGATGTCTTCTCTGGTTCTGGGTATTGATTTGCTGTTAGGGTTTTTAATGAAATGTGGACAATTCTTCGATTGTGCGCCGATATACTCTTTAGGTATTACGCCATAGATTTTACACTCAGGCTCATCCCATGACCCATAATGCATATCTACATTAAAACAGGCGGTGCATATAGGCGTCAAAATTTGACCCAACAGAGGCGCTTCTAAGTGACTTTTGGCGTTGTTGCAAGCCTCGATGTATTCATGCATTGTTTTGTCGTCCATTATACCACCTCCACAACTACTATAGTTTTTCCCTTGAAATTTTGTGCTTCTACTATAGCATACTCGGTATTTTTTTGCAACAATATTTCATATTCTTGAGGCAATCCGTGTCTTTTGGCGTATGAAATATCGTTTATGTAAGACGCGCCTTTTTGGTTTCCGCGCTTCACAATAACCATTTGCACGTCTTTTTTAGCGTCTGAATAGGATGTGTCCCTAAGAATACTTGTTGAACTAAATCCACTATACGAAACGCGGTGAGCTTTCCATTCTGATATGTTTTTCGGTAACTTATCAAAACCGTCCAGATATTGTGATTCCGCTCCGCGCCATAGCACGGTATCATAAGGCAGTGAACAATCATCAAGGGCGGACACAACCTCATCAAGGTCCTGTCGCGCCGGTGTCGAGAGGGTGGCCCCGGGCGCTTTGCCAAGATACATATTCATAGCTTTACCTTCAACGTAATGCGAGTAATGATAAAGCCCGTTTTTTTGGCTGTCCGTCAGCATATCTGTCACGGCTGCATAGTTTGGTGGAATTTCAGAGGCTTTACGAAATACCCTTATCCCCTTGTTGTGATCTAATATGCGGTCTATAACACCTTCGTATCGGTACTTTTCTTGTAGCCTGTCCCAATTTTCTCCGCCTGCTTTTTTCGTTTTACGAAACGCGTGAAAGCTCTTAGGGGCGTCGTCTCCGAGTCGGGCTTTATAACGCTCATACTGATACCTGTCCTGCCGCATTTGCCTGTTGGCGGCTTGCTGGTCACTGTATAGGCTTTTCTCGGCGTCGGAGCGCTCGTCCGTAAACGGCTTATTGCTTCGCTCGATTGCCTCGGCTATCTCCTCATCTGTCCGTAAGGATTCGATATATGCGTGAACGGAGTGGCGGCAACGCGGATGTACATTATGATACGGCGGGCGAAATGCTCTTGAGAGAGGAGGGAAGCGCTTATCATTGCCGGAGATGCTATAAACGCGCCCCTGTAGCGGAGCGCATTTTTCGCACGTCGGATAATGCTTGGTCATCTTGACGAGATCGTATCCGTTCTCGGTAAGCTGAGTCTCACGGGCAAGATTACCGGCTTCGCGAGTCGTCGACCGCGCCACCATCTCTGCGTAAGCGTCAAGCGATACCTGATAGGCGCGTTCGCCGCTGCCGTACTGCACCGTCATAAAGCCTTGCTTTTGGAGCTTATCGACGAGGTTTTTCTGCATCTGCCGCACGGTTGAACCGGAAGCGAGTTTTTCACCCGTTGCCGCAAGTCCCGCTGCCCGGAGAGCCTCATCGCGTGCGTCGTCTACATAACGCAGTATCCAAGCAATCATTTTTGTAATCGGGTCACCACCGCACGGGGATGTGAATATCGGAATAACAAGACCGCCATATAGCCCTTTCTATCCGGCGTTCCAAAAAAAATGAATGCTTTGTCTGTATTCAATCCTGCGTTATTGCGACATCAGCAAGCATTTTGTTCCTTTGTTTTAATCTCGCCGCATATCACAAACCGTTTATTACCTCAGCAAGCTGATAAATGCGTATGTCCACTCATTCAGCCTTGTTTCAGGTTCGGGTTCCTCGGGTCAAGATTTTGCTGCACTCTTTCTTCAGCACGCTCCTCACGATTTGCACCTTGGGCTTGCTATGCGGTTGGCTATGAGTACCTCCGCTCCGGACTTCCACCGGTTAGATTTATGCCATACTCGGCGCACTTAAAAGGCGGGGAGGATTATTTGTCCGCCCCGCCGCTGTTTGTTTCTTATTTTGTCTTTCCTTTTTTCTTATCGTCCTTTAACTTACGCGTTTCTTCTCTGGTCTTGTCATAGACCTGCATCTGCTCTTTTGCAACCTTTTCAAGAGCGTCCTTGTCTCCCGAAGTCGCCTGCTGGGATATTTCCGCGCGGCGCGCTAAAAGCTCCGAGTACATCTTCTCTCTCTTTTCACCGTTGAGGTCATAGAAAAGCATCGGTACCACGCCCAACGACGTCGTTATGGCGGGAACCACAGTAAACATAGCAAACAAGCCGAACTTCGTATTGTCAGTCTGGGCGTTGCCCCTTGTATATGCCGTGATATCGTAGCCTATAAGCTTTTTTATCTGAAGCGAGATAAGGCTGCTCACGAGGGAGGACAGCTTTTCGGCAAGACCCTTCGCGACCGTGGTCATAGCCTCCGTGCGGTAGCCGTTCTTCCATTCGCAGTAGTCCATAGACTCATTGTACATCTCGTTTGGAATGACCTTTCTTACCCCGTAGAAGAACATAAAGAGCGTCTCCCACAGTCCAAGCGCTATTCCCATTGGCACGACTTTCTTGTACATACCGTTTTTCTTTCCCCCGATAGAACCGAAAAGAAATACGGGAATCATAAGCAAATCCCCTATATAAGCCCCGAATATGTAAAGGGCGCGGCTGCTGAAATGCCTCCTGAACCACGGTACAAGCGCATATGAAATCGGGTGGACTATCGCTCCGGGTATTCCGGCGAAAAAGGCGAGCGAGGCGAAGTTCAGAACGTCAATATAATAATCCGACTTGCTGCCGCCAATTGAAAAGCCCGACAGCGTTTTTGAAAGCGTCATAAGTAAAATCGGTTTATTGTTTACAATTGAACGTATGCCCTGAATAACGCTCGGTCGCTCCACGGACTGAAGTATCCTTTCCCTCGTCATAATACAGAAAATGAGCGCCGCCGTACCGCTTACGAGCGAAGTGAAGTTGCCCATAACAACAAAGGTAGTGGTGAGCGACATATTGATGATTTTATTGCCTATAAGGTCGAGCAGCAGAGTCATAATCTGCTCCGGAAGCTTTTCGCCGAGGAAGCCAGACCAGAACTGAGCCATTGTAATGAGCCGCGTCCTGTCGGTGGGGTGCGGCGTTATCGTCGCGAGCATTCCCGTCTGAGCTATACTGCGGAAGGTTCCCGCGCCCTCGCGAACTATGGCAAGAATAAAATAAGTAATAAATTTTCCGAAGTGTTTTGGGGAGGAGTTCGGGAAAAGAAGGGGCATAAGCCAGTAAAAGCAGGTGCCCAAAGTGCCTGGGATGCCCAAAGCCACGAGGTATGGCTTGAATTTGCCCCAGCGGGTACGCGTTTTATCGACAATAGCGCCGATAAACACGTCGTTTACAATATCCCAGACTCCGTTTATGCTGTTGATTATTGTCTGATAATCAAGGTCTATCTGTAAAATATTCGTTACGAAACGGCCGGAATATGTGTTAATGTTAAAGCTCTGACACATATCAAAAATTACATACCAGACCGTTTCTTTAAGCCCTACATATCGGCGGTTTTCATATACATACTCGCGGGCCCTTTTATCCTCAATCACGGCGGTTTGAGCAGTTTTCGGCGAAGGATCTGACAACGGACATACCTCCTGTTTTCAATAATATTAAAATTATAACACGCCGGGTACTCATTTGCAAGACAAAGACATTAAAAAAACGCCTCTTGTATAATGTGCCGAAAATATGGCTTTTTTTTGTTGATAATCACTATTGAAGCGTCAAAGCACCTTCGATAAAAAGGAGCGCAGCCTTTCCGATTTCGGGCTGCCGAAAAACTCCGACGGTATGCCCTGCTCCTCTATAAGCCCATCGTTCATAAAAAGTATCCTTGTTCCGACTTCTCTGGCGAACCCCATTTCATGGGTGACGACTATCATTGTCATACCGCTTTGCGCAAGCTCCTTCATAACGTCGAGCACCTCGCCCACCATCTCGGGGTCAAGCGCGCTCGTCGGTTCGTCAAAAAGCATAACGTCAGGGTTCATCGCGAGAGAGCGGATTATGGCTATTCTCTGCTTCTGACCGCCCGAGAGCTGTGAGGGGTACGCGTCCGCCTTGTCCGCCAGCCCAATTCGCTCAAGCAGTGACAGCGCTTTTTCGCCCGCCTCATCCCTTGTCATCAGCTTCAAGTTTACCGGCGAAAGCGTGATGTTCTCCATAACCGTCTTGTGCGGAAAAAGGTTGAAATGCTGGAATACCATGCCCATTCTCTGACGCACTTTATTAATGTTGCAGCTCTTGTCCGTAATCAGCTGCTCTTCAAACCAGATTTCGCCGCCCGTCGGTCTTTCAAGAAGATTTAAGCAGCGCAGAAACGTGCTTTTTCCCGACCCGGAGGGTCCAACGATAACAAGCTTCTCGCCTTTTTCAA
>CAZQXZ010000136.1:0-5652 GCA_964597515.1 uncultured Eubacteriales bacterium
CTCCCCTCTTTTCCATCAACTTGAGGGTCTCGTTGTCGATAAGGGAATAACAATGGGCGACCTTAAAGGCAATCTTATGCACATAGCTAAAAGGCTTTACGGAGAGAAGACAAAAATCCGTCTGCGCCCGCACCATTTCGCGTTTACCGAGCCGTCCTGCGAGATGGACGTCTCATGCTTCCGCTGCGGCGGCAGCGGATGTCCGATGTGTAAAAACGAGGGCTGGATAGAAATACTCGGCGCCGGAATGGTACATCCTAAAGTGCTTAAAAACGGCGGTATCGACCCCGAAATATACAGCGGCTACGCATTTGGCATTGGGCTTGAAAGGTTGACAATGTTTAAGTTTTTTGAGAATGATTTAAGATTTTTGAGTCAATTTTAGGAGGATATAAAATGTTATTATCAAACAAATGGCTGAATGATTATATAGAACCCGACGTTTCGCACAAGGAGTTCATGGACGCTATGACTATGAGCGGCTCAAAAGTCGAAAGCTTCGAAACCGAGGGAGACGGGCTTAAAAATATTGTGGTCGGCAAGGTGCTTGCGGTTGAGAGACACCAAAATTCCGACCATCTGTGGGTATGCGCCGTAGATATAGGCGGCAAGGAGCTCGTTCAGGTGGTTACGGGCGCGCAAAACGTAAAGGCGGGCGACTTTGTTCCCGTCGCGCTTGACGGCTCCGTCATACACGGCGGAAAAACCATAAACAAGGGTGAGCTTCGAGGTGTCGAAAGCTGTGGAATGCTTTGCTCGCTTGCCGAGTTAGGGCTTACTGTCCACGATTTTCCGTATGCCGTATCGGACGGAATATTCGTCCTTGGCGGAGACTGCGACAGGGCACCCGGTATGGATATAAGGGAAGCGATAGCTTTTAACGACGTCATAACTGAGTTTGAAATTACTCCGAACAGACCTGACTGCCTTTCGGTATTGGGCCTCGCGAGGGAAGCCGCCGCCACTTTTGACAAGCCGCTTCAACTGCCCCAAACCGATATTATGGACGCGAAAGGCGATATAAACAGATTTCTTTCCGTCTCAATAGAAGCGCCCGATAAATGCTACCGTTATTGCGCAGCCGTCGTCAAAAACGCGAGAGTTAAACCCTCCCCTCTCTGGATAAGGGAAAGGCTTCGCGCCTCGGGCGTGCGCCCTATCAATAATATTGTAGACATAACAAACTTCGTAATGCTTGAAATGGGTCAGCCGATGCACGCGTTTGACCTGCGGTTTGTTGAAAGCGCCTCGATTATTGTAAGACCTGCCGCGCAGGGCGAAACAATAACAACTCTTGACGGTGCCGAGAGAAGCCTTGACGGCTCGATGCTCGTTATAGCGGACGGTAAAAAGCCTGTCGCCGTGGCGGGTATCATGGGCGGCGAATACAGCGGTATTATGGACGATACGGATACTATCGTATTTGAATCCGCCTGTTTCAACGGTATTAGTGTGCGGAAAACGTCAAAAAAACTCGGGATGAGGACGGAGTCGTCCGCCCGCTTTGAAAAGGGTCTTGACCGCGAAATCTGCGACACCGCACTTTTGCGCGCCCTCTCACTTGTGCGAGAGCTTGACGCCGGAGACGTCGTAGGCGGCATTATCGACTGCTACCCGTCAAAAAAGAAAAGCATTGTTATCCCCTTTACTCCCGGATGGACAAACCGCTTTATCGGTATAGACGTTTCTGAAAGCGAACAGATAAGGATACTTGAAAAGCTTGAATTCAAAGTGGAGGACGGCAAGATTTATGTCCCCTCTTTCAGGGAGGACGTACAGCATCCCGCCGATATAGCCGAGGAAATTGCCCGACTATACGGATATCAGAATATACAGGAGCGCGAGCTGCGCGGCACAGCAGACGGCAGGCTGACGCTCGAGCAGACGTTTGAAAGGAAAACAATAAATACAATGATTGCCTTAGGCGCGTCAGAAACACTGACATATTCATTTATCAGTCCCAAGGCTTATGACAAAATGTTGCTTCCCGCCGACAGTGAAAAGAGGAACTGCGTCGTAATCAAAAATCCCCTCGGAGAGGATACAAGCGTAATGAGAACCACCGCGCTGCCAACCCTTTTGGATGTCCTGTCACGCAACTACAACAACCGTAATTCCGAAGCGTTCGTCTTTGAACTTGCTATGTGCTACCGGCCAAACGGCGAGGATACGCTGCCCGATGAGTCACCGGTTCTTATGGCGGGTATGTATGGCGAAAAATCTGATTTTTATCTGCTTAAAGGTATCGCCGAGGAATTATTTGAACAGCTTGGCGTTTATGACGTCCGCTTCAGCGCTTTGACGGATAACCCCTCTTATCATCCGGGACAAACGGCGAAAATCGCAATAAACGGCGAGGAGATTGGTATAATCGGCGAAATTCACCCGAGCGTCCTGAATAATTATGAAATAGGCGTAAAATGCTATGTTTTCGAAATACCATTCGCCTCGCTTTTCAAAAACGCCGCCACGTTGCGTTTTTATAAGCCTTTGCCGAAGTTTCCCGCCGCCGCGCGTGACCTCGCGCTCATCTGCGACAAGGGAATGCCCATCGCAAGGCTTTCGGATATTATTAAAACCGCCGCCGGCTCTGTCCTTGAAAGCGTTAAGCTTTTTGATATTTACGAGGGTTTACAGGTGCCAAAGGGCAAAAAAAGCGTTGCTTTTTCGCTCACAATGCGCTCTGCGGACAAAACGCTAACCGACGAGGAAGCTGATTGCGCGGTAAGACGCGCTTTAAACGAGCTTGAAAAGTCAGGGGTTTCTCTCAGAATATAATAATGATTATGAAATATTTCTTTACTTTGCAAAAAATTATGTTATTATATAAAAAGAATTAATATTATCATTTAGCATCATACAAAATTTGGGGGAAACATATTAATGGATATTTTATGCCTCGACATTGGCGGCACAAAGCTTTCAGGCGCTATTTCGGACGAAAACGGTAACTTGCGCTCGATTTCGACAATACCGTTGTTTTCCGGTCAGGACGCAAAAAGAATTGTTATGGAAGCAATATTTGATTTCGCCGACAGGGTTATTGACAGAAATCCGGAAATAGAGCGTATCGGTATCTCCGTGCCCGGACTGACCGATACCGAAAAAGGCGTGTGGGTGTTTTCGCCCTTTTCAGGAATACGCGACTTAAACCTTCGGGAACGTCTGACAGGAAGGTACGATATCCCTGTTTACGCTGAAAACGATGTGAACTCCTGCGCTCTTGCCGAAAAGAGATTTGGCGTCTGTAAGGACGAGAAAAACTTTATGTGGATTACAATTTCCTACGGTATCGGCGGAAGCCTTGTAATCAACGGAGAGCTGTTTAAGGGTACAAACGGCAACGCGGGAGAGATTGGACATGTCGTCGTGGATGAAAACGGTCCCGCCTGCGGCTGCGGCAATAAAGGATGCCTTGAAGCGTTCGCTTCCTGCAACGCGCTTGAAAACGCATACCTTGCCGCCCATCCGGGTGAAAAGAAAACCGTTGAGGAGCTGATATCAAAGACCTTTATGGGCGACACCGAAGTCAGTGAAATGTTTTACAAGGCGGGTTATATGGTCGGAAAAGCCGCGGCAAGCGCGGCAAATCTGCTCGATATTGGAACACTTGTTTTCGGCGGCGTACCGATGACCTTTGAGCTTATGGAAGACGGAATTTCGGCCGGTATCGAACGCTTCGCTTTCAGAAATACAGGACTTCTTATTAAAAAGCGCAAGACGGGGCTCGGCAATCAGGCGCCCTTATATGGAGCCTTAACAATCGCGCTTAACGGCGGTTAAAGGAATAAACAAAATCGAGTAGAGACTAACCGCAAAGGCTTCGCCCCTCTCACGCGCCGTGCATACCGTTCGGTACACGGCGGTTCAATTCGTAGCAGGTACTGCTAAATGGACTTTTTCATAGAGGTTTGACAGAGATGTCAGACCTCTTTGTTCTAACCGCTTGTTTGTGATTGTAGCGTGGATTGTGGCGCTGCCGCACACATATTGATAACCTTTCCGGCAGTTAGCCGTTTTGAAAGCATTATTGTGATTTGCTCCAAGCTTTCGCAAAGAGCTGTACCTTTTCAGTGTTTTCTTCCATTGCTTCCATATGATTACCCGTATGCGTTTTCGCAGCTTAGCGTCTATCTCCGACAATACTGTTTTCATCTTTGCTATTCGGAAATAGTTCACCCAGCCAGTTATCTGCTGTTTTAGTTTCTTTAACCTCACATCCAGCGATATACTCCACTTGCGGCAGGTCAGGGCTTTCAGCTTCCTTTTCAACTTCTCAACGGACAGCTTATGCGGCTTTGCTTGATATTTCTTATCCTTATCGGTAAAATATCCAAAGCCTAAGAACTTGATTTGGCTTGGTCTGCCAATTCTGCTTTTGGTTGCGTTGACTTTCAACCCTAACTTTCTTTCGATAAAGTCGGTTATGGATTTCATCACACGCTCCGCCGCTTTTTGGCTTCCTACAAAGATATTACAGTCATCCGCGTATCTTACAAAGTGTAATCCCCTTGCTTCCAACTCCTTGTCCAACTCGTTCAGCATAATGTTAGACAGAAGCGGACTAAGGTTCCCACCTTGTGGCGTGCCTACTGTCGTTTCCTTGTATGTGTTTTCTACCATTACACCACTGACAAGAAATTTCCGTATCAGTGACAGAACATCTCCGTCCTCCACTGTTCGCCTGATTATGTTCATCAGTCTGTCGTGATGTACCGTATCAAAGAACCGCTCCAAATCAATATCCACTATCCAATCGTATCCGTCGTTTAACAGCTCTAAGCTCCTGATTACTGCCATTTCACAGCTTCTGTTCGGTCTGAAACCGTAGCTCGAGTCACTAAACTGTGTTTCGTAAATCGGGGTTAATACCTGCGAAATTGCCTGTTGTATAACCCTATCTACCACAGTCGGTATCCCTAACTGACGCTTCTTTCCGTTGTCCTTGGGTATTTCTACCCTTCGGACGGGTTGCGGCTTGTACTTGCGTGTCCGTATGCTTTCTAAAAGCTCCACTTTGTGTCCTTTTAGATAGTCAAGTAATTCCTCGACCGTCACTCCGTCCACTCCGCTTGCTCCTTTGTTTGCATAGACTCGCTTGTACGCTTTGTTGAGATTTTCCCTTTCGAGAATTTTCTCTAAAAGCTCCATTCTGCCTTTCCTCCTTGTTCGTAGCCAACCAATTGCCGATTTTGAGTAACCCTCTCGGATACGCCGATACTCTCCTCATTAACACATTCTGGCTATGCTTGACTTGATTTCAACTCGTACTCGACAACTACGAATTGTTCAGTCCTTCCCGAGAATTACTCTCGGTACTATGACCTCTGCTGACTTCTTGCCGTTCGTTGTTACTACGGATTTCTCCGCCGACAAGACCTCCCGAGGTAAGACTTAAATCTTTCCTCTTTTACCCGCCCGATTTACTGCATAAGATTACGCTCATATTTTGGACTTCGACTTGTTATGTAGCCTTATCCACTCATACAGCCTTTTTCTATCGGGTTCGTGTTCCTCGGGTCAAGATTTTGCTACACCCTTTCTTCAGCTCATACCTCACGATACGCACCTTGGGCTTCGCTATGCGGTTGGCTATGAGTACCTCCGCTCCGGACTTCCACCGGTTAGATTTATGCCATACTCGGCGCACAT
>CAZQXZ010000137.1:0-5588 GCA_964597515.1 uncultured Eubacteriales bacterium
AAAACCTTGCCGCCGCCTTCGGCAAGCACAGGCGTTTGCTTATACTTTTTTGCAAGCGCCTCATCCTTTGAGCCGACACACATAGAGGTCAGGGCGACCTTGCTTTCATCAATCGCTTCCTTAATCTCTGAAATATCACGGTGTGTCCAGCCCCAAATTTCCGCCGCGTTCATTCCCGCTTTTTTTACCTTTAAAAAACGCTCGCGCAGCGGCAAATCTTTAAAAATCATCTCAATACAAACGGAAAACTTCATCTCGCTGCCCTTCTTTTCTTTTTGTTTTCGGTTATGACCAAATATATCAAAGTAAACATAAAAGCACCCGTAACAACGCCCGCAAAATCGACTGTGAAGTCTGAAAGCTGGCAAGCCCTGCCCGGTATAAAAATCTGATGAATTTCGTCAGCAGCCGCATAGAGCGCGCAAAAAGCTATTGCTCTAAACGGGACAAGATACCCTTTCAGCGCGAAGATACAGTTGACGGCGGCAATCCCTAAAACCGCAAATTCGCTGAAATGCGCCGCCGTGCGCACAAAGCTTTCGTTTAGCTTTGTGCGGAAAATCCTTTCAAGGATAATCGTCAGAAAACCGCTCGATTCAGTAGATTGTTCTCCGTTTTGATGCGACATATAAAATATCAGCGCTAAGACAGACAGCAATAAGGCAACTGAAACGGCGCGGTAGAATTTATTATTCATACCTTTCCCCCGAATAAAGACAAAGACTGTTTTTAGAGGCGTGATAATATATGCCCTCTGTTTTAATATAAGACGCAAAATATGTGTAACCGTTAAAAACGGGATAGAAAACCGCGTTTGTATAGAGATAATCTTCAATTTGCGCGATTGTTCCGGCTTTTTTTTCGGCGTCCGTTTGCTTGTTCATTTTAGAAATCAAAGAGTCAAGATTTTCACTTTTATGTGCAATCGTTACCGAGCAAAGCTTATTTATATATTCGTCCGCAGAGGAGCTGTCGCTTTCAAGCGGTACGAAAGCCACTTCATAGGCTTTCTTTTTCAGCAGGCTTTGCAGCTCGGCATCAGATACTTCGTTGATTATTACCGAAAGATTGACGCCGAGAACCGACTGCCAGCTCTGAACGGCTTTCTCCGCCGATTTTCTGAAATCCGTACAGCACGTCACGCTCACCGACGCTTGCCCGTCCTCGCTCTCATCAAGCGCGCGCTTAAGACAGTTCTTTGCTTTTTCCTGTGAATATATGTGTTTTGTTTTAGGGTACTCGAAGTCAGAGTATGCTATATTTCCTATTTTGCAGCCGCGCGGCACCGTCAAATCAGTATTTTCACCCACATAGGCGGGAGGCTCAAAAAGCGTTTTATCAAAAGAATAGAATAAGGCTTTTCTGAAATCGGCGTTCTTCGTACAACCCGTCTCGGTATTTATCAGCAGACCCCAAACGCGGTTCTCAAGCTTTTTAAGATTGAGCGGCGACGTATCCGCAAGGCGGCTTACGGCTTTGGCGTCCACGAAATCACAGTCATACGAGCCTGTAAACAGGAGTTTTAGCCGGTTGGCGGGATCTTTATTGACCATAAGTCCAATGAGCGAGGCGGTAACCTTCGCTTTTCCCTTATAATCCTTGTTCACGCGGATAAATACAGAGCTGCCGTGCGTCCAGGAGGTAACATAAAGAGGACCGTTGCAGAGTATGTAATCAAGGTCAAGCCCGTACTTTCCCTTTGTTAACTCAAAAAACTCTTGATTGCACGGCATTGCCACGGGTGAAGCAAGGGTGTATAAAAATGACGAGTCAGCATAATCGAGCGTTATCTCAAGGGTTCTCTCATCCACGGCTTTGACTCCGAGTTTGTCGGCGGCAAGCGTTCCTTCGTTCACTTTTTTCGCGTTCTTTACGCAATACAGCTTATTGGCGTAGACTGCTTTCGTTTCGGGACTTAAAGCGCGCCGGAACGCGAACACAAAATCTTCCGCTTTTACGGCGGCGTCAAAGTTATCAAAACCGCCGTCTCCTAAAACTTTTTTATGCTCCGCCGTCAAATGCCAGCGGGCGTCCGGATTTAACATGAAAGTATATTTAAGCCCGTCGGCGCTCACCTTGTATTCCGTCGCCGCCCCAAAATCGACCGCGCCGCCGCTGTTTATACGCAGCAGACCTTCCATGCAGTTTGTCACTATTATCTCATCGCCGTAACCGAAAGCTATCTGCGGGTCGAGTGAAACCGGCTCCGCGTCAATCGGAACATACAGCGTCCTGCTTTCCGGGTCGGAGAAGCACCCGAAAAGCGTAAAAAATAAGCATATAACAAGGGTTAATCCGACTGTCTTTTTCAAATTGCCACCTTTAAAATTAAAATTCAATCTCCTTGGATATCAGCTCGCCGAGCGCTGTTATCGGAGCGCGCGTCTGCTCCATACTGTCGCGGTAACGGACTGTTACCTGCCCGTCTTCCAAACTGTCAAAATCAAACGTCACGCAAAACGGCGTTCCGACTTCATCCTGGCGGCGGTAACGTTTTCCTATCGAGCCGGCATCGTCATAGTCGGCGATAAAGTGTTTTGAAAGCGTTCTGTAAATATCAAGCGCCGGTTCGGCAAGTTTTTTGGATAGCGGGAGCACGGCGCATTTTATCGGCGCGAGCGCGGGATGCAGATGAAGCACCGTCCTGCTGTCGCCCTTATCGTCTAACTTCTCCTCGTCGTAAGCCTCGCATAAAAGGGCGAGAACCGTTCTGTCAAGTCCGTATGTCGATTCGACTATATACGGTATAAATTTTTCATTTGTAACGGGGTCTGTGTACTCGATTTTCTGACCGCTGTATTCCTGATGCCTTTTAAGGTCGAAGTCCGTCCTGTTATGCGTGCCGTTTACCTCACCCCAGCCGAACGGGAATAAATACTCAATATCGCATGCCGCTTTCGCGTAATGCGCCAGCTTCTCATGGTCGTGATAGCGAAGGTGTTCGGGTTTTATTCCGAGTCCGATATAATACTGCCTGCCGAATTCCTTAAAAAATTCGTATAGCTCGGTATCCGTACCCTCCTTGCAGAAGGTCTGAAACTCCATCTGCTCGAACTCAACAGTACGAAACGTGAAATTGCCCGGCGTTATCTCGTTTCTGAACGCCTTGCCTATCTGCCCGATACTCATCGGCAGCTTCGTTCTCATAGTGCGCTGTACGTTAAGAAAATTGACATACTCCCCTTGCGCGTTTTCGGGTCGCAGATAGATTATGCTTTTACTGTCGTTAGTAACTCCCCTGTATGTCTGAAACATCAGGTTAAATTCCCTGATATCGGTGAAATTAGACTTGCCGCAGCTCGGGCAGGCGATATTGTTTTTCCGGATAAAATCATACATTTCCTGTTTGGACATTTCACCGTGCTGCGCGGCGGGGTCAAACGCTTCTATAAGACTGTCCGCCCTGTGGCGCGTCTTGCAGTCCTTGCAGTCGAGCAGCGGGTCGGAAAAGCTCGCGACATGACCCGAAGCTTCCCATACGCGCGGATGCATCAAAATGCCGGAGTCTATTTCGTAGCTGTCGGCTCTCTCCTGAATGAACTTTTTTCTCCATGAATTTTTAACGTTGTTTTTAAGCTGCGTGCCGAGCGGTCCGTAATCCCATGTATTGGCAAGCCCTCCGTAAATCTCGCTTCCGGCAAATATGAAGCCTCTGCCCTTGCAGAGGGCTACTATTTTTTCCATTGTCTTTTCGGTGTTTCGCATCAGTTCTTTCTTCCTTTCAAAGCTCTTAAAAATCCGTGTCCAATTTATTTTTAGGCGTGAAGCCTTTAAATTGACTGTTATACATATCCGCGTAAAGCCCTTTCTTTTCAAGCAGCTCCTCGTGCGTTCCCTGCTCCTTGATAATCCCGTTGTCTATAAATAAAATCCTGTCCGCTCTGCGTACAGTGGAGAGCCTGTGGGCTATCACAAAATTCGTCCTTCCCGCCATAATTTCACTCATCGCCTGCTGAACGAGCAGCTCGGTTCTCGTGTCCACAGAGCTTGTCGCCTCGTCAAGTATTAAGATTTTGGGGTTCTTAATTAGCGCTCTTGTAATCGTCAGAAGCTGGCGCTGACCCTGAGATAAATTGACGCCGTTTTCTTCAAGCACAGTATCGTACCCGTCCGGCAAATTTATGACGAAGTGGTGTGCTCTTGCGCTTTTCGCGGCGTCATAAATCTCGTCGTTCGCGGCGTCAAGCCTGCCGTATCTGAGGTTCTCCATTACGGTTCCCTCAAAAAGCCAAGTGTCCTGAAGCACCATTCCGAAAAGCGAGCGCAGGTCTTCCCTGTACAAATCTTTTATATCAACGCCGTCAATAGTAATCGAACCCGAGCAAACGTCATAAAAGCGCATAAGCAAATTTACAAACGTTGTTTTCCCCGCGCCGGTAGGTCCCACAAGGGCTATAAGCTGACCGGGCTTTACCGAGAAATTCATATTTTTAATAAGGGGTTTATCCTCGCTGTAACTGAACGACACATCATTAAATGAAAGCGACTCCTTAAATTCAGGGAGCGGTAAGGCGTTTTCGGTTTCCGTCTCCTCAGGCTCGTCAAGAATTGAAAACACCCTTTCACCTGAAGCGAGAGAGGATTGCAGATTATTCGATATTTGCGCAAGGTCAACCATCGGCTGCGTAAACATTTTGGAATACGCGATAAACGCCGTTATCCCTCCGAGCGTGAACTTGCCTTTAACGACGAGATAACCCCCGACAATGCAGACCAAAACGTAGCCGAGATTGTTGATAAAGCTTAAAAAAGGCGGCAATACGCCGGAAACAAACTGAGCTTTTCTGCTTGTCTCGTATAGCTGATTGTTTATATCTTCAAAGTCCTCAATCGCGTTTTGCTCGCGGTCGAACAGCTTGATTATCTTATGTCCCGAATACATCTCCTCAATATGACCGTTGAGCTCCCCCATCGTATCCCACTGCTGCCTGAAAAGACGCTTTGATATTCCTAAAATTTTCAAAGCGATAACCGCGCACACGGGAACGACAGCCACGGTAATAGCCGTCATCACCAAATTCATACTGAGCATAATAGCGAACACGCCGATAATCATTATAGCCGAGGTTATTATTGAGATTATATTGTGCTGAAGGGTGTTGCTGATATTGTCAATATCGTTGACTATACGGCTTAAAAGCTCTCCTTTGGCGTGCAAATCAAAAAACCGCAGCGGGAGGCGCGCGAGCTTAGCGTTTACCCGACTCCTTAAAGCGCAGACTATCTTCTGCGTAATTCCAGCCATTGTGTACTGTTGTATATACATTAAGACTGAGCTGAAACCGTAAACGAGGAACAGCTCCAAAATCATCAGCAGTACAAAACCGAGTCTTATCTGCCCGCCGGAAAGCTTTATCTGAACCTGCTCGTTAAGCTCGTCGATGGCGCCGCTTAGAATAGCCGGTCCGAGAATACTGAGCACCGTACTGACCGCCGCCGTTATGATTACGAGCATTATTATGGGATTGCCTTTAAAAAGTATCTGAACGAGCCGTTTAATCGTGGGACCGAAATTCTTGGGTTTCTCGTCTTTCTTAAACGCGTTGCGATAGGAAGCGTAACGCTGCCTTCGCTGCTCTCTTTTTTTA
>CAZQXZ010000138.1:0-5520 GCA_964597515.1 uncultured Eubacteriales bacterium
GGAACCTCGATGAGGAGCATACGGTTTTCTTTCAGAACGAGGAAATTGAAAACGTGCTGTTTACAGGCTATATATCTGAATATGAGGAACGAATGCAGGATATTTTAAATGCTAAATCCAAAGGACTTGAAACCGTCAATCTTTATAAATAACCGTAAGCGAAATGAATTCCTAAATTCCCGGACTAAATTCCATTGCAATTTCTACTGCGGAATTTACTTTGGAATTTACTTTTTTCAAAAAATAATATAAAAAGTTTCAAAACAGGGTTGAAATCTAAAAAAACTGTGGTATAACGCAAGCAGAACATTTGTTCTATTTACATTATTGTCACAGTTGTATTATTATGGAGGGGAAAAGCTTGAGTGAAAACCGATGTGAGCGATGTAACCGAAAACTAAAAGACCCGAACGCACAATACGGGTGGCGTTGCGCCGAAATCCTCGGCATATCGGAGAACTTAAATTATTCAGGCGACAGTGCCTTTGACCGATACCTATCCGGCATATCCGCGGCGGACAGCTTTCTTGCGGACAACCGCATTGATAAAAAAAGTGTTAATCAAGCCTCATTTTATGAAGCGATGGCAAAAAGATACTTATCGGCAGACATGCACAATCACGCTTTATGGAAAGCGGCATACATACAAAGCGAAAACGCCTTAAAGGGAAATGAAAGCACGAACAATACTCCCCTCTCGGAGTATTTTGATATGCGCGACGCGTATGATTATAAAAACGGTGACTATCAGACCACAAAATATTTGGACGGTACATATTCAGAGGATACAAAAAAGCTTCAGCACGCGCTCAATGAAATCGGCATCAAGGATAAGTTCGGCAACAGGCTTAAAGAGGACGGGCTTAATGGTCCTAAAACACAACGGGCTATAGATATTTTTCTTAAAGGCAATTCTCATGTACTTAAATATAATAAAAACGCCTTTTTCCCAAAAAATATGGAATTAACTCTTTCAAAGAATTATAAAACACCGAGATACTTAAATGCAATTTTTGATATTTCATTGCAAAAAAAGAAACAGCGCTTGTTTCAAATTGATTATGGATCAATTCCGGGACATACTGAGGCTCAATATCATATAAATGTCAAGGCTTTAGATGATGCCTTACCGCATCAAAAGTCTTTAGCTAATTCTCTTGACCACACCGTAATACCAAAGACTGTATATGATTCCTTTAAGGATTTTGAAATACTTGAAAAAATATCTAAAACGGGCGGCAAAGCCCTTACTGTATTGGGTTATGTATTCGATGCTGTAGATTTTACAACGGCGGTATATAGAGACTTAAATGACGAGGATAAAACACTCGGGAAAACAACAGCAAGCTCCGCCGCCGGTATCGCCGGAAGCTGGGCGGGCGGTGCGGCAGGCGCAAAACTCGGCGCAATGGGCGGTGCTTCCATCGGAACCTTTATACTCCCCGGACTCGGAACCGCTGTCGGTGGATTTTTAGGCGGGTTAGGCGGAGGTATGGCAGGTTCTATCGCAGGCAGGAAAGTTGGAGAAATTGTAATCGATAAAACATATGAGGAGGATTGGATGAAGCGTGTTCAATAGGAAAAATATATATAAAACAAAATCGAAAGAAACCGAAAACACTTTATTTCTTTATAACAGTAACAATGACGCAGATTTCGGCGAATATTTTGCGGATCTCACCGTTTCAACAGGCGATTCCTGCTGTGATAGTCACGCATTGTTTCGCCCGTTTGCCTATGATGTTTTATCCACGCTCTTTGACAATACGCCGACAGTCGCCACCGTTTTTTATGACGAAAAAACAATAAAAGAAAAAAGGCTGTTTCAAAGGATGCGAATAACAACCGAATTTGAGGTTGGCGGTTATCCTGATGAAATCATTCGTTATATCAATAAAAATAATGTTAAATGCAATTATATCAACTGTATTTTTCAGGAACGACATTTGGGAAACACACATAACCGGAAAGCTCTCAGGATATTTAATGAAAACACGGATGCCGCATATGTTCATAATGTATTTGAAAGTAACGATATTGAAAAAGGGTCTGTTCATTTAAATTTATCTATCGAAAGCTGGGAACCGGGTATTACCGCTTCTGATATGAATATTGAGGAAAATATATTAGCAGAAAACACATTGCTGTGCATATCCCTTGATGAATGGAATACCCGAATGACATTTATTATAAACAAGAATATATATTCAATTGAGAAGCTTATAAGTATTCTTACTAAAATTTCCGAAAAACACGGCAAAAAATTGGAGGTACAATTATGAAATATTATCCGATAGGGACCGTAGTCACTCTCGCGGGCGGAAACAGGCCGCTGATGATATATGGCAGACGGCAAAAGCAGGTGACGACAGGCGTCGCCTGGGATTATGTCGCGTGCCTGTACCCGGAGGGGAACCTCGATGAGGAGCATACGGTTTTCTTTCAGAACGAGGAAATTGAAAACGTACTGTTTACAGGCTACCTGTCCGAATATGAGGAGCGTATGCAGGACGTTTTAAACGCTAATACGAAGTAAGTATTGCCTATTAACCGATTACCTGTTATAGTTGTTACAGCGTCTTATTATTATGCTCAAACAGGAGAACTGCTATGAAGGAAATCAGAAACGGTGAAAAATCTTTTGAAACGATTAGCAATACCGAAAAAACCGCTTCGAAGAACGAGCGAAAAGGCTGGATGACGACACGAAAAGAGCGTGCCGACTACGGACTTTATTTGTTGGGTCAAAATGTTATATACACCTTAGTAAGCACCTTTTTATCTACTTATCTGCCGATGTGCGGAATAAATAATAAAAAATCCGCCCCTGTACTTTTAGTTGTGAAAGCGTGGGATGCAATTAATGATATTGTGTTCGGCGGTATTTTTGATAAAGTGAAATTCAAAAAGGGCAAGTTTATGCCCTGGATTAGAATTTCCTTGCTTTTTATTCCGCTTGCTACAATCCTTATGTTTTCTATGCCGTCATTCGGCGGACAGGGCGCTTCAAGGCAAATAACATATAAGCTTGTTTGGTTTGCCGTTATGTACATTTTTTGGGACACCGCTTATACTCTATGCGACGTGCCTATTTACGGATTAATCACAACGATGACTAATAATCTGCACGAGCGTACGGCAATTATGTCTAATTCAAAGCTGTACAGCGGCGTTGGCACAGCGCTTGCCTTTGTTTTGGGGACTGTTCTCGTAAGCCAAAAGGTCGGGCTTAGCTACACTGCTACCGCAATTATTTGCTCAATAGCGGCATTAGCCTTTATGGTCCCAATAAGTTTTCGCGGCAAGGAAAGAAATTATCTTCGTGAGGAAAAGGAGCAGGCCTTTACATTTAAGGAAATGTTTAGATATATGCTTCGCAATAAATATCTGCTGTTCTTTTATGGCGCATATGTTATAAACGGCTGCTTAAATACAGCCGCACCGCTTGGAATGTTCGTATCATATTATCTGTTTGATAATGAGCTGTTCAACCTGCTTTTAAATGCGTTGGCAATGGTGCCTGTTGCAATTTTCGCTTTACTTATGCCGAAAATCATTGCCCGTATTGATAAATATACGCTGTTTTTCTGGGGCAGTCTTTTAAGCGTTGTTATTGGACTTGTAATTTTCCTTGTCGGCTATGAACACAAAGTCCTTTTCCTTGTGCTTAATATAATAAAGGCAATTCCCGCCTCCTTTCCTATATTCCTTGTTTTTATGTTCACACCGGATTGTGCGGAATACGGACAGTACAAAACAGGCAGTGATGCTAAGGGGATTACATTCGCAATTCAAACCTTCTCCGCAAAGTTTACAGGCTCTATTTCCACTTCCCTCGGAATGTGGGTCGTCGGTATATTCGGCTTTATCTCTTACTCGGCAAACAGCTTCGCCGAATTAAAAGAAATGGGAGCGACGCAAACGCCGGAGGTTCTGAAAGGGCTGTGGCTGGCATATGCGCTCATTCCCGTTATAGGCGGCATTTTGCAAATGATTTTACTTTGCTTCTATAAGCTGAACGATAAAGACGTTCAAATTATGTCCGACTATAACTCGGGCACAATAACCAGAGAGCAAGCGGACTCAATGTTATCAAGGAAGTATTGATTTAGATTTATAAAAAACCGCATCGGTATAAAAACCGCATCGGTATAAAAACCGCACCGGCTTTGTGCCGGTACGGTTTTTTGAGTGGAAAATTGAAACGGGAATTCAGGAACCTGCGGTTGGCATTATAATTAAAACGCTTGTGTTTTTAACCTCTATTTAAGCAAAAAATCTATAATATTTTCTAGTTTTATTCCTTCGTCGGACTTGATAAAGCTTCTGTCGAGGGAAAGCACGATTTTCTCATAATTGTCTTTAATCATTTTCAGCGGGCGCAGCTCGCGTTCGCGAACAGAAGGGTCGTGCAGCGATTGTGATACTTGAATATACAATTTTTCATCCGGTTTTTCCGCGATAAAATCCACCTCTGTTTCGCCGATTTTGCCGATATAAACCTTATAATCCCTTCTGATATTATAAAAAAATCAATAGTTATTGACTTATATTTCAATAACTATCTATTTTTATAACTTTTTAGACTTGACATTCAATAATTTATAATATTTTAGCAAACAGAAACTCTCGCTTCATAAACGAAGCGGCTTTACCATGTGCATAATTTGCTTCATAAATATTTGCACCTATTGATGTACCGCTGCGCAAAAGTTGATTTGTTAAAACAGAATTCCCCTTCATAGCTTTACAAACATTAAAAATATTAACGCTAAAGTCCATTGAAATCAGGGCAAGCTTATTTTCCGCCATAATAGTTATCCCTTCCTAATGTGCTATTTTACTTGTCATATAGATTTCATTGAAACAGGTGCTTTACATTTCTTTAATGAAATATCGGCTTCGCCGATATGAAATAATCCTGCGGATTATGAAATATTCCGCCAAGGGCGAAATATGAAATAAAATTTGCCCTAATACGCCGCAGCGTATTTCACATTTGCGAAGCAAATATTTCATAGCGAAGCTATTTCACTTGCCGTAAGGCAAATTTCATTGAAAAAACCGCAGAGCGGTTTTTTCTGGTGGAGATGGCGGCAACCGAAAGCTTTGCTTTCGTTCGTTTGCTTCGCAAACCTTCGCATTGTATGTCCCTCACCCGCCTTTGGCGGGCGAGATGGACGAGCGGTTTCAATTACCCTCTCGCTTATTCAGTTTTTCCTAACTCCTAACTCCTTGTTCCTAACACCTAAAACCTAACACCTAAAACCTACTTCGTGTTCAGTGTTTTTTTCGTTGTGTTTATCGAGGCGATTAAAACTCTGCGTATATTACCGCAATGGTTTTTAAGTTCAACTGCTACTTTCTCATCAATTTGTGATGTCCGGTAAAATAGCTCAATCCAATATTCTGTTTCATAACATTCTTTTAACGCTATTTGAAGTTTTGCAATAAAATCAGCTTTTCCATGTGCATAATTTGCTTCATAAATATTTGCACCTATTGATGTACCGCTGCGCA
>CAZQXZ010000139.1:0-5452 GCA_964597515.1 uncultured Eubacteriales bacterium
ACAATGGATTTGCGGCGTGTGTCCGCAAATTCATTCAGGAGGTCAATCAATGCATTTGTTCAGTGGACATTATTTATTTAAAACAGTTATAAACCTTGAAAACGCTTCCCGCCACTCGCGCAAGAGAGCAGGCGTATAGGTTTTTAGGTTTTCACCCGCCGCGATGACGCTCCTCGCCTTTGCAATGCTTTCAATATCGCCCGAGGAGATGAGCTGGACGGCTATGTTGCCAAGGACCGTCGCTTCCGCGGGTCCGCCTAAAACCGTTACGCCGCAGGCGTCGGCTGTCATCTGGCAAAGCAGAGAATCCTTTGACCCTCCGCCCACGACGTGTATTTTACCGTAGTTTTTATTTGTGCAGCTTTTAATGCCGTCAAACGTATAGCGGTATTTGAGCGCGAGGCTCTCGTAAATACAGCGCGTAATTTCGCCGATGCTTTTGGGAACGCTCTGATTTGTACGCTCGCAGTATTTCTGAACCCTTTCGGGGATGTTTCCCATGGCGGTGAACTCGGAGGCGTCGGGGTCTATAAAGCATTTGAACGGCTCGGCTTCAAGCGCTAAGCGCTCCAAATCGGCATAAGTGTAATTCCCGCCCGTTCTGTTCCACTGGCGGCGGCTCTCCTGAATTAGCCACAGCCCGCAAATGTTTTTCAGAAAAGCGACAGAATAACCGTATCCGCCCTCGTTGGTGACGTTAAGCTTTTTTGAAGCCTCGCTTATTATAGGCTCTTCGACCTCCGTCCCGAAGAGCGACCAGGTGCCGCAGCTTATAAAAACAAAATCCTTCTCGGACGAGGGGACCGCCGTTACGGCGCTCTGCGTATCGTGCGAGGCGACAAGCACGACGCTCGCTTGGTTTATTCCGAGCTCCTCGCAAATTTTTGGATGTATCTCACCAAGTATTTCACCCGTTTTTACAACCCGCGGCAGAAGGCTTTCATTTATGCCGAAGGCTTTTAATATCTCCTCAGACCAGCCATTTGTATTGATGTCAATCATTTGCGTGGTTGTGGCGATGCTGTATTCGGCGGCTGTTTTGCCCGTAAGCATATAGTTGAACAAATCGGGCATTAACAGCATTTTATCCGCGTTTTTTAGGATATGCGGGCGGTTGAGTTTCAGGGAGAGGAGCTGAAAAAGCGTGTTGAATTCCATAAACTGAATTCCCGTCAGCTCATAAATTCTGTCAAGGTTCATCGTTTCAGAGGCCTTTTCAATCATACCCGAGTTGCGCGCGTCGCGGTAGTGGACAGGGTTTTCAAGCAGTGCGCCGTCCTTGCCTATAAGGCCGAAATCCACGCCCCAGGTGTCTATTCCCATGGAGTCAAACCCGCCCTCCTTCTGAGCGGCGACAAGACCCTGCTTTATCTCGTGAAACAGCCGCAAAACGTCCCAATATATTGTATTTCCGACTTTTACAGGCTCGTTGGGAAAGCGGTGAACCTCCTTTAAGCTGATTTTTTCCCCGTCAAAAATCCCTAAAATAGCTCTGCCGCCCGAAGCGCCGAAATCGAACGCAAGCGCCCTCTTTTCCATACCGGCTCCTTTCTCCGCGAACGCCGGTCAGCAGGCGTTTGCGGTCGTGCTGAATACTGATGTTTTAATTATATATGAAACATTATATTTATCAAGTGAATAAGGTAAATTTTTCTTGTCAAGCGCATAAATAAGTGATATACTGTACAATGAACGAATTTGCGCGGGGAGAGATGCACATATGATGAGAACAGGCGGTTATCATGAAAGCGAGCTGTCGAGAGAACAGCTTGAAATGATTTTGCAGAACACGATAACGGGTATGGCGTTGGTTGCCCCTTTACCGAACACGGTAAAGCTGATTTATACTAACGACGGTTTTTTTGATATGTTCGGATATACGCGGGAGGAATATGAGACGCTTGACGACGCGACGCTGTTCAACCTCGTATATTATGAGGATTTTATTCAAATAATAAACCTTGTGAAGGGCGGTCAGGACTCGCTTAACGAGGTTCACCGCTTTGAGTGCCGTATTCACAAGAAGAACGGCGACGAAGCGCACGCCCTGGTTTCAGCGCAATGCGTTCCGTCAGAGGAGTACGGGATTTACTTTGTATGCAGTCTTATTGATATCACAGAGCTTAAAGAAACGCAGAACAGCCTCCAAAAGGCAACGGAAAAATACGAAATTCTTGAGGAGATATCAAACGACATCCTGTTTGAGTATGACGTCGCTTCCGACGTCCTTGAGTGCTCCTATAAGCTGAAAAAGCTGCTGCGCCGCTCCCCAACGATTGAAAACGCCATTGAAACCGTAACGTACAGCGAGATGGTAGACCACCGCGACGTTCCGATTATTCTTGAAAATGTCAGCAACGCCCTCGCGGGGAAAAGGACGAATATTTTTGATTTCAGGCTCAAAAACGAGCGCGGAGACGACATATGGTATACCGCCACGTTTACGACTATTTACAATCACGCGGGCGAGGCGACGCGCTTTATCGGCAAGCTGACGAATGTTGACAGGATTAAGCGTGAAAAAACGAAGCTGATGGCGCAGGCGCAGACAGACCAGCTTACGGGCTTCTACAATAAGATTTCCACGGGACTTAAAATAAACGAGATTATCCAAAGCAAGGAGGATGTGAACCGCGCCGCGCTGTTCCTTATTGATGTTGACAACTTCAAGTATGTGAACGACACATTCGGTCATGTCGAGGGCGACCATTTCCTTATAAACGTATCAAGCAGATTAAAGGCGCTGTTCAGGTCTATGGACATACTCGGCAGGGTAGGCGGGGACGAAATGGTTTTATTCATTGATGATATATCGGTTGACGTCGCCGCCGAAAAAGCGAAGGAAATCTGCCAGCTGTTCACGGATATACGCCTTGAAGCGGACATTGAATACAAGGTGTCGTGCAGTATAGGTATCGCGATGTGGCCGGACCACGGCAGCTCGTACACGGAGCTTTTCACAAGGGCTGACGAAGCGATGTACAAAGCGAAAACAAGCGGCAAAAACAACTATGCGTTCTATGGTTATTAACGATTTCAGAGAAAAATATCCGACGTTTGTCTTTAACGGCTATTCCGTTAAAAAGGACAAAGACCTGATAACCCTGGCCTTCAATTTCACCGTTGAGGGCCTGTGTGATTTTTCCCCCGAAATAACAATTGATACAAGTAACTTAAATCTGCTCAACCGCTTCGACTCGGAGTGCGCAAAGAGGATAGTGTTCGCACTCGGGCTTGTCGAAGCCGCAAGCTATTTCAAGGCGGTCTGCCCGAAAACCGTAAAGGTTCTATGCGGCTCTTTGAGCATAGACGAGAAGGCGTGGTTCAAAAAGCTCTGGTATTTCGGACTCGGCGAGTTCTTTTATACCAATAATATTGATATTAGTTTTGACGAGTTTATAAATATTGAAGCCCCCGAGATAGTTAAGAAGCCGCTCGGCGGTTTTATCGGCGGGGAAACAAATCTGATACCGATAGGCGGCGGCAAGGACAGCTGCGTCACGCTTTCGCTCCTTCGAGAGCAAAAGAACCTTTTTATAACGATAAACGACCAAAAGGCGAGAACGGATTGCGTCAAGGCGGCGGGTTTTGGCGGGGACTCGATAATAAAAACGTACAGAACCATAGACAGCCGCCTTTTAGAGCTGAACAGACAGGGCTTTTTAAACGGTCATACCCCCTTTTCCGCCGTCGTTGCGTTTATATCACTCTACTGCGCGTATATCACGGGCTGTGAAAATATTGTGCTGTCAAACGAGTCGAGCGCAAACGAGGGCAACGTAAAGGCGGGCGGCGTAAATCATCAGTACTCGAAATCCTTTGAGTTTGAAAGGGATTTTGATGAATATGTTAACAAATATATAACCGCGGACATAAGATATTTCAGCCTGCTTCGCCCTTTTTGCGAGCTTCAAATAGCGAAATTCTTCGCGGGCGAGAAGCGTTATCACGAGGTTTTCAGAAGCTGTAACAAGGGGAGCAAAAAAAATATCTGGTGCGGATTTTGCCCGAAATGCCTATTTGTCTACGGGATTTTATCGCCGTTTCTTTCCGACTGCGAAATGACTCGGATTTTTTCGCAAAACCTTTTTGAAAACGAAGACCTTCTGCTTTCCTTCAAAGGGCTTGCGGGGTTTTTGCCCGTAAAGCCGTTTGAGTGCGTCGGAACGGCGCGGGAATATCTCTTTGCCGTATCAAAGAAAACCGAACAACTGAAAAAAGACGGCAAGGGGCTTCCTGTTTTGTTAAAATACCTTGATGCAACGGCCGATACAAAAAATATTGCAAAAAACGGTGAAAAAATGCTCGGAGAATTCAACGCGCAGCATCTTATTCCCGAAAAATATATGTTCGCGGTTGAGGAGATGAAAAAATATGTCTCTTCCGGTGATTGACTATCTCGCCGACAAGAGAATAATGATACTCGGCTATGGCAGGGAAGGCAGGTCTACCCTGGCATTTATCAGGCGTTATCTGCCGAACAAGGAGCTTACGGTGGCGGATTGCGCCGAAATAAAAATAGACGACCCGCTTGTAAAAGTCGTGTGCAAAGAGTCGTACCTTTCACAAATCAACAAGTATGATACCGTTATAAAAAGTCCGGGTATACCGTTTATCGGCGTAACTGTTAACGGCGGTACTGAAATTACCTGCCAGCTTGATTTGTTTTTACGCTTTTTTGATGTGACGACGATAGGCATAACGGGAACGAAAGGAAAAACAACGACTTCTACTTTAATTTACGAAATGTTAAAGGAGACGCACCCTAAAACAGAGCTTTTAGGGAATATAGGCATACCCGTTTTTGAAATTTCAGATGAAACGGAAATAGCCGTTGTGGAAATGTCCTCTCACCAGTTGGAGTTTACGAAAGCGTCTCCGCATGTCGCTGTGTTCGTCAATATTTATGAGGAGCATCTTGACCACTATAAAAATGGTTTTAACGGTTATGTTTTAGCAAAGCTTAATATAGCAAGGTATCAGACGGAAAACGATTATTTTATATATAATCCGGAGCAAAAAGACGATAGAGTGCCGCTTTTTTGTGATATTACGAACGGGAAAAAAATTGAAGTTCCCCTTAGCAAGGCTGTAAAGGATAGCTTTATAACAGAGCTGCAAGCTCTAACTCCCCACCTTTTAGGCGAGCACAGCAAGCAAAACTTAGGTTATGCCGTAGAAACTGCAAGGATTTTTGGGGTGTCTGACGACGCTATAAAAAAGGCTGTAAAAGGCTTTATGGGTATTCCTCACAGGCTTGAATATGTCGGTGAATATAAAGGCATAAGGTTTTATAATGACAGTATAGCAACAATTCCAAAAGCCGTCTTAAACGCTGTAAATTCTGTCGCGAATGTCGATACTTTAATTTTCGGCGGGCTTGACAGAGGGATAGACTATAAGGAGTTTATAAGCTTTTTAGCGGCGGGGAAAATAAGAAATTTAATAGGAT